>JBIODY010000084.1:0-8520 GCA_044445505.1 Lysobacterales bacterium | reverse complement strand
GCGAGCGCGTGTATCTGCCTCGCATCTCGTTTGATCCAATCGGAGAATCCAATGAACGAAGACAAGATCAAGGGCCAATGGAAACAGCTGGCCGGCAAGCTCAAGGCGAAGTGGGGCAAGCTGACCCATGACGACATCGACATCGCCGACGGCAACAGCGAATACCTCGCCGGCAAGATTCAGGAGCGCTACGGCGTGGCCAGGGACGAGGCGCACAAACAAATCAAGGATTTCGATCGCACGCTATAAGAGGCTCATCATTCGGGGAGTGGCATGTCGCCACTCCCTTGTTCCGGGAGGATCGATACATGGGCAAGTATTTCATCGGATGGCTGCTCGGCGTTCCGCTGGGCCTGCTGGTCCTGATCTATGTTTTCACCCACTTGTTCTGAGGATGCACCGATGACCGCTACGCAGTGGCTGCAACGCAACGCGCACGCGAATGGCGCCCACCTCGCCGAAGCATCGCATGCGCTGGCAACCAGCCTGCACGATGCGGGCGAAGCGCTCGCAAGACAGGGCGGGTCTGGGATGCACGCCGTGCGCGCATTCGCAGACGAAGCCGTCGGCAATGCACGGCAGATGGGGCGTTCCACGCGCAGCCTGATGGCGGAACGACCGCTGGAAGCGGCGCTGATTGCCGGCGCCGTCGGCGTCGCGATCGGTTGGCTTGTGCGTCGCAGCCGCGAACAGACTCCGCCGCCCGCAAGACGCGTTGCCGCACCGCGCGCGCAGCGCAGTGCGGGCGCGCGCACAGCCCGGCAGAAATCTGCTGACACCAGATAGTCGCGAGGGCGAACGCCCCGCGATCGGCGAACGCCCGGCCAGGGAACGGCCGGGCGGCCAGGGAATGCGTCAAATCCCGTAGTACATCTGATATTCGAGTGGATGCGTCGCCGCGCGAAAACGCGTGACTTCCTGCATCTTGAGATCGATATAGGCGTCGATGAAGTCGTCGGAGAACACGCCTCCGGCCTTGAGGAAGCCGCGATCCTTGTCCAGCGCTTCCAGCGCCATGTCCAGCGAATGGCAGACGGTCGGGATGTTCTTCTCCTCTTCCGGCGGCAGGTCGTACAGATCCTTGTCGGCCGGCGCGCCCGGATCGATCTTATTCAAAATACCGTCGAGGCCGGCCATCATCAGCGCGGTGAAGGTGAGATAGCCGGAGTTGACCGGATCCGGGAAGCGGACCTCGATGCGGCGGCCTTTCGGGCTGTGCACGAACGGAATGCGGCAGCTCGCCGAACGGTTGCGCGCCGAATACGCCAGCATGACCGGCGCCTCGAAGTGCGGCACCAGGCGCTTGTAGCTGTTCGTCGACGCATTCGCGAACGCGTTGATCGCGCGCGCGTGCTTGAAGATGCCGCCGATGTAGTACAGCGCGATCTGCGACAGGCCTCCATACAGATCGCCGGCGAACAGGTTCTGGCCATTCTTGGCCAGCGACTGGTGCACATGCATGCCGGAGCCGTTATCGCCGACCAGCGGCTTGGGCATGAAGGTCACGGTCTTGCCATTGCGGTGCGCGACATTCTTCAGCACGTACTTCATCGTGATCAACTCGTCGGCCTTCTTGACCAGGGTGTTGAAGCGCGTGCCGATCTCGCACTGGCCCGCGGTCGCGACTTCGTGGTGATGCACCTCGACGACCTGGCCGAGTTGCTCGAGCACCTTGCACATCTCGCTGCGCAGGTCCTGGAACGAATCGGCCGGCGGCACCGGGAAATAGCCGCCCTTGATGCCCGGGCGATAACCCGAGTTGCCGGTCTCGAAACGGCCGCGCGAGGACCACGCACCTTCCTCGGAATCGATCTCGAAGAACACGCGATGCATGTCGTTCTGCCAACGCACACCGTCGAAGATGAAGAACTCCGGCTCGGGGCCGAAAAATGCGGTGTCGGCGATGCCGGTCGACTTCAGGTACGCTTCGGCGCGTTTGGCGACCGAGCGCGGATCGCGTGAATACGCCTGCATCGTGCTCGGTTCCAGCACGTCGCATTGCAGCAGCAGGGTCTTGTCGGCCATGAACGGATCGACGATCGCGCTGGCCGGATCCGGCAGCAGCACCATGTCCGATTCGTTGATGCCTTTCCAGCCGGCGATCGAGGAACCGTCGAACATCTTGCCGTCCTCGAACAGCGATTCGTCCACGGTATGGGTCGGAAACGTCACGTGATGCTGCTTGCCGAGCATGTCGACGAAGCGCAGGTCGACGAATTCGACCGCATGGTCCTTGATCATTTTCAGCGCGTTCTGCACGGTGGTCATCGATCTTGCCTCGACGGGAAGGGTGCGCAGTATCAGCAACCTGCGTGCCAGCCTCCGAACCGCCTCGATCCGGGCAGAATCAATGATTTGGAAAGACCGTGTCCGGACGTTTGCACATAAAATGTGCAACGTCTGTCGACACAATCACCACCAACGTGCATTCGGTACTTCAGCCGTTCGCGATTAGACTGCGCCGCCCCGCCGCACTTCCGTGGCCTCTCCAAACCGACGCGTTTCCCAATGAACGATCTCGCCGCGACGCTCCTGCTCGGCCTCATCGAAGGCATCACCGAGTTCCTGCCGGTTTCCAGCACCGGCCACCTGCTGATCGCCGAGCATTGGCTGGGCGCGCGCAGCGATGTGTTCAATGTGGTGATCCAGGCCGGCGCAATTCTCGCGGTCGTGCTGATCTACCGCGAACGGCTCTGGCAGCTCGCGACCGGCCTTGGCCAGCGCGAAAACCGCGACTACGCGCTGAAGCTCGGCGGCGCATTCCTGATCACCGCGACGCTGGGCTTCGCCGCGACGAGAATGGGCTTCAAGTTGCCCGAAACGATCACACCGATCGCGTGGGCGCTGGTCATCGGCGGCCTCTGGATGCTGATTGCCGAATGGCTCGCGGCGAAACAGCCCGAGCGCACGCCGATCACCTGGCGCGTCGCGGTGCTGGTCGGTCTCGCCCAGGTCGTCGCGGCGGTTTTCCCGGGCACCTCACGCTCGGCGGCGACGATCTTTGTCGCCATGCTCGCCGGCACCAGCAACCGCGCCGCGGCGACCGAGTTCGCGTTCCTGGTCGGTATCCCGACGATGTTCGCGGCCAGCGGCTACGAGTTGCTGAAATCGCTCAAGGGCGGCGCCGGCGCGCACGAAGACTGGAGCGCACTGGCGATCGCGTTCGTGGTGTCGTTGCTGACCGGGTTCGTCGCGGTGAAGTGGCTGCTCGGCTACATCCGCAGCCATCGCTATACGCCGCTGGCGATCTACCGGATCGCGCTCGGCATCGCGTTGCTGATCGCGCTGCCCGCGGGCGACTGACGACGCCGAGGCGACGCTCGCACTCAAACACCGGCGGCGCGGTTGAAGTCGCCGATGCCGCCGATCAGCGCGGTCATCGCTTCGCGCTCGATGTCGGTCAAGTACGGATTCCACGCATCGAGCAGCATGACCACACGCGTGTCGGTGCTGCGGTTCCAGGCCTCGTGCTCGAACGTGTCGTCGAAGCTGAAGCACTCGCCTTCCTGCCACCGCCGGGTCTCGCCGCCGACGACCAGCGCGCAATCGCCGGGCACGACCAGCGGCAGATGGGTGACGATGCGCGTGTTGGTCACGCCATGATGCGGCAGGATATGCGAACCCGGCGTCAGCACCGAAAAGCACACTTCCGGCGCATGTTCGCGCACGCGGCACAGCGGCACCGCCTCGAGCGCGGCCGCGGTGCGCGGGCAACGCGCGGCATTCGCGGCATGGTGTTCGCCGTGACGGTAGAAGAAGAACGCGTTCCAGGCCGGTGTGCCGCGCTCGCCGCGCAGATGATCCTGCAGCACCTCGTGATCGTCGAAATGACCGAGGAACGGCTCGAAGCTGGAGTCCTCCTCGAGCACCTTGCGCATTTCCGCGCGGATCGCGTCGGTCCGCGCCTCCAGATCCGCATACCACGGAAACAACTCACGGTCGAAGAAGCGAGGCGCGGGCAAATCCGGGAAATACAGGAATTTCGGGCGTTGCGCGGGTTCCGCATAGGTCATCGGCAGATCGACGAGATACATCGCCAGACACTTCTCGACGCGAGCCAGTGCGGCACCGCCGTGCCGCTCGCGCAACGGATTCAGCAACTCCAGGGAAAGTTCGCGGCGGCCGTGCGCGACGACGCGCATCGCGTGCCTGACCAGCGGTTGCAATTCCACCGCGGTCGTTTCCTCGCTGAGCCATTGCCCGCGCTCCTGCGCGGCCACGATCGCACCGAAGTACACCGGCAAGGCTTCGACGGGCCGCCCGAGCGCCTGCAGGATTTCGCCAAGCCGCAAACGCGCCGCGACGATGTCCGGCGCGAGCTCGGTGCCGCGCTTCATCGCGGCGAAAGCTTCCTCGATCCTTCCCTGTTCGCGGTACAGCGTGCCGAGATTTATCAGCGTGGTCGCATCGTCCGGGTGCGCGCGCTGCGCTTGGTCGAGCAGTCTCGACGCCTCGTCGGCGTGTCCGCGCCCGTGCGCGCAGATCGCGAGGAAATTCAGCGCGTCGAGATCGTCGGGCGCTTCGCGCAACAGGTCGGCGAATGCGCGCTCGGCATCGGCCATGCGGCCTTGTCCGACGAGCGCGAGTGCCACGTGCCGGCGCGCATCGGCGTCGGCGGAAAGGGGTGAAGGCGTTTCGTTCATGGCGTTGCGCAGGCGGAAATCCAGGCGCGCATCCTAGCAGCGAACCGTGATCGATTCGGCACGCACCGGCTTGCAGGGCGTCGGCGCTACCGCGCCTTCGCGGCAGCGGGCTTCGACCAGCTGACACGATAGACCGCACCGGCGAGGTCGTCGGATACGAGCAGCGCGCCATCCGGCATGACCAGCACGTCGGCGGGTCGGCCGTGCGCCTGCTCGTCGTGCTGGAACCCGTCGATGAGCACGGTCTGCTCACCGGCCCTGGCGCCGCCGACACGCACCGCGACCACGCGATAACCGGACTTCTTCGAGCGGTTCCACGAACCATGCTCGGCGACGATCACCGCACCGCGGTAGTCGGCCGGAAACATCGAGCCGGTGTAGAACCGCATGCCGAGCGCAGCGACGTGCGCACCGAGCTTCGCGACCGGCGCCGTGTAGCTTGCGCAGGATTTGCCGCTACCGAATTCCGGATCGAGCGTGTCGCCCTGATGGCAATACGGAAATCCGAAATGCTCGCCGGTCCGGGTGATGCGATTGAGCTCGTCGGACGGCAGGTCATCGCCGAGCAGGTCGCGGCCATTGTCGGTGAACCACAGTTGCTGCGTGGCCGGCTGCCAGTCGAAGCCGACCGTGTTGCGGATGCCGGACGCGACGTCGCGCCAATCCGAGCCATCCGCCTTCATGCTGAGCAGTTTCGCGAACGCGTCACCCGGCGCGCAGACATTGCACGGTGCGCCGACCGGCACGTAGAGGCGTCCGTCGGGTCCGAACGCGATGAACTTGCCACCGTGATGCGTCTTGTCCGGCAGTTTGTCGGTGACGAGTTCGGGTTTGGGCGGAGCATCGAGATGATGCTCGATGTCGCGCAGCACGAAAATGCGGCTGATCGCGCCGATGTAGAGATCGCCCCGGTGGAAGGCGACCCCGATCGGGTTCTGCAAGCCGCTTGCGATCACGCGCACGCGGGCTGGCTTGGCGTCGCCGCCCGCGTCGGTCAGCGCGTACACCCGGCCGGCATCGCCGGAGCCGACGAACACGGTGCCGTTCGTGCCGCGCGCGAGTTCGCGCGCATCGCGCACGCCGTCGGCATACACGGCGATCCCGAATCCAGGCGGCAGCTGCAGAGTATCGAGCGGCAGCGGGGCCGCACCCACGGCTGTGCTCGACAGGATCGCGAATACGGCAACCCACGACTTCATTGCGAACCTCCTCGATCGAAGCGGCGGAATGCCTCCGCGAGCACCTCGGCATAGTGCTGCCAATGTCCGGCGGCGAAGCGTACCGGCAATCCGCCCAGACCCTGCTCCGTGGCGGCGAACTGTGCGCCGGGATGCAACGCCTCGAGGCCGAGGAAATGCGCGAGTGCACTGCCGGCGTGCGTCGGATTCTCGAGTATCGCATCGGCTGAGATCAGGATCCGGCGCGGCTCGTCGAATTCGCTGCCGAAGTGCAGATGATCGCGCGCGCGCACCAGCCAGTCGGCCGCGGCCTGCGGATCCGCACACGGAAAACCGGGCGCCCAGCCGAACGCGAGCCAGTTCAGCAATGCATCGCGCGGATCGCACTCGACAATGACCAGGCGCGTGCCCGGCATCGCGCGCCGGATCAGCGCGAGCAGATGCGCATCCCAGCGCGGCAGCCAGTCGACAATCGGGCGATCCGGAGCGACGCCCGCCGCGCGCAGCGGCGCGAGATAGCGTTCGCGCAACGCCTCGCGGTCGGCTGCGCCGAGTGCGCCGCAATAGTGCTGGAAGCGCGGGCGGTTGAAGTCGTCGTCGCGCAGCAGCGTAGTGATACGATCGCGCAGCACGGTCAGCTGCGGCTGGTCGGCGAGCAGCGCAGCGACACGCTCGACCGCGCTGCCCGGCATGCCGAGCAGCAGGATCGGCGCGGCCGCCCACGCCGCGCCCGGCGCCTCGGCGAGTGCGGCCTGCAATTCCGGGCGTGGCGCGTCCAGTCGCGGCATCGCCGCTGGCGCGCCGCTCTGCGCCTGGCTGAAGTCGCGCACCGCATCGTCGAACTGGCCGGCGCGATCATGCAGTCGGCCGAGATAATTCGCATGCAGGCGGCTCTGGCCGAGCGTCATCGGGTCGCGCGCCAGCCTTGCCAGCATCGCCTGTGCGTCCGCGTCGTCGCCCGTGCGCAGCAAGGCGCGGATCCGGATCAGGCGCATCTCCTGGTCCACGCCTGCGCGCAGCACGCTGTCCGCGTGCGCGAGCGCGGTGTCGAGTTGGCCGAGGTGTTCGGCCAGCATGGCGAGGCGGGCGGGCGCCTGCAGGTCTCCCGGATCGCGCTGCAGGACCAGACCCCAGTCCGCCGCAGCTTCGGGCAGGCGCCCGATCAGCATCAGCAGATCGGCGCGCGCGGTGCGCACCGCGTGATCGTCAGGCGCACGAACGAGAAATGCGTCGTAAGCGGCGATCGCCTCGTCGTTGCGACCGAGCTGGGCCAGCGTCCAAGCCAGCGCGCGGGTCGCCATCGGCTGCTCCGGATCGACCGCGAGCGCACTGCAATAACCCGCGGCGGCGGCGTCCAGTCGTTGCTCGGCGCGAGCGACATCGGCGAGACCGATCCGAGCCGCGACGTCGAAGCCGGGCACACCGAGCAGCGCGCCGAATTGCTGTTCGGCCTCGCGGAAGCGCTTCATCTTCAGCAGCAGCGCCGCGTGCCATGCACGCGCCTGATGCAATTCCGGGCGCAAGCGCAACGCATTCGTGAACGCCTGCTCGGCGAAGGCCGGCGTATCACGCCTTTCGAACGCCTGGCCGAGCATCATCTGGATCATCGCGTCGTTCGGCGCGAGATCCGCGGCGCGGCCGAGATGACGCAACGCGCCTTCCGTATCGCCGCGTTCCAGCAACAGCGCGCCGAGCCCGGCCAGCGCATGCGGCTCCTCGCCGGCGCGTAGCGCGATGCGAAAATGCTGCTCCGCGAGCGCAGCCTCACCGCGCATCAACGCAAGCTGGCCGATGCCGGCATGCGCGCCGCCGAGATTCGGATCGAGGCTGAGCGCGCGCTCGAAGCCGCGCCGTGCGGCGTCGTGATCGCCATCGCGGAAATGCAGCGAGGCGCGACTGAGCTCGATGTTCGCATCCTGCGGCGCAAGTGCCTGGGCACGATCGAGCAAGCGCGCGCCTTCCGCGGCGTCGCCGCGCTGATAGCGCAGCATGGCGAGCAGATGCAGCGCATCGGCGTCGTCGGGGTGGTCGACGAGCCGCGCGCGATAGCCTTGTTCGGCTTCGTCGAGGCGGCCTTGGCGGTGCAGGTCGATCAGGTCTTTGAGCATCGGTGCGGTCTTGCCGAGGGATGGGCCGGTGCGCGGTTCTGCGGACGCGCGCGGTGGTGGCCGATCACCCGATTATGCCGCAACGCCGGAGGAGATTCGTGCGACGCCCGCTCCCGCGGCAAGCGCAACCTCGGCCGCCGCTGCTGCGTCCAGATGGCGCGCGATCCGCTCGGCCGCATAGTCCTCGACGAAACTGCGCAGCGACAGATCGCGGATGAAGCCGCAATGGCCGCCGTGAGCCGCGATATCCAGTTCAACCTGCGGCGCCAGCTTCAGTGCGCGGAAATCGGCGACCGGAATCACAGGATCGTCTTCGGCGGTCAGGATGGTCGCCGGGATGCGCAGTTCGGCGAGCCGTGCGCCGGCGATCGAATAGCCGTCCAGGTAATTTTCCAGCGAACCGTAGCCGGTGTGCCGCACGACCAGCGCGCGCGTGAGTTCGCGCAGGTTCCCGGCGAGTTCCCTGGGCGAGAACCAGTCGACATCCGGAAACAGCGCGCGTTTGCGGCGCAGGGAACTGCGCCATTTGCGCAGGAAATAGCTCTGGTAGAACCACGGGCCAGCTTCGAGCCCGAACAGGCCGGCCGCGGG
>JBIODY010000083.1:0-8553 GCA_044445505.1 Lysobacterales bacterium | reverse complement strand
TGCCTTCCCGGTGACGATCTCGCTGATCAGCATCCCGGTTCCCGCGGACATCGTCACGCCGAGCATGCCATGGCCGGTCGCGACAACGAGATTATCGGTCCCGGGCGCACGTCCGAGCATGGGCAGGTCGTCAGGGGTCATTGGCCGCCAGCCGTACCATTCCTCGACCACGGCCGGCCCTTCCGGCTCGTGGAGGAATTCCGCCGCGCCGTGCCGCAGCGCGTCGAGGCGGGTGCGGTTCAACGAGGTGTCGTAGCCGGCGAATTCCATCGTGCTGCCGAGGCGGTAGCCCGATTCCCACGCCGTCACGCACACGCTCGGTTCCTTCAGGGTCAACGGAATGCGCGGGCACAAGGCTGGGCGCGTATAGGTAATCGAATAGCCCTTGCCCGGCTGGATCGGGATGCGCAGCCCCAGTTGCCGCGCAAATCGCGGCGACCATGCGCCGAGCGCGAGCACGGTCTCGCGTGCGCTGAAGTCGCCATGCGAGGTTGCCACCCGCGAGATGCGCGAACCCTCGCGCGCGACGCCGGCAACGCGCGTCTGCTCGACGATGCGGCCGCCTTTCGCGCGCACCACGCGCGCAAGCTCCGCAACGTAGCGGTCCGGACGCAACTGGGCATCGCCGGGATTGAACAGCGCGCCGGCCACGCCGGCCTTCAGTGCCGGTTCGCGCGCGAGCGTGGCGGCTCCATCGAGCACGTCGGCGCGCACGCCGAACTGTGCCAGCCGCTCGTGGAGCGCGCAGGTCTTGTCGAAATTCGCCGCGCCGCGAAACACATTGAGCGTGCCCCGGGCTTCGAATTCGCAGTCGAGATGTTCGCGCAGCACGAGTTCCCCGATCAGCTCGCGCGAGCGTCGCAGCAGCGGCGCCTTGGCGCGCGTCGCACGCTCGAAATCCGCCCAGTTGCAGTGTCCGGCAAACTCGAGCAGCCAGCGCAGCAGCGCCGGATCGAGGCGCGGCTTGATGCGCAGCGGCGCATCCGCCTTGAACAGCCAGTGCAGCGCGGTGGCGATCATGCCGGGCATCGCCAGCGGCCCCGCGTGACTCGGAGTCAGGGTGCCGCAGTTGCCGTGCGAGGCCGCGCAACCGGCGCTGCCTTGTTCGAGCACGGTCACGCCGCGCCCCGCATCGAGCAGATACAGGGCACAGCTGAGCCCGATCACGCCGCCGCCGAGGATCAGCACGTCCGATGTCAGGGTCGTCATCCGGCCATTGTAAGGCCGGCGGTGTCGCTCGCGTCAGGCGCCGGCCGTCTTCGCCGCGTAGGCGTCGAGCACGCGCGCCGAATACACCAGCGCCGCGCCCGCATTGAGGGCGACCGCGACGCCGAGCGCCTCGCCGATTTCCTCCTTGCTCGCGCCGGCCTTGATCGCGGCATCGGTGTGCACGGTGATGCAGCCGTCGCAGCGCGTCGTCACCGCGACCGCAAGGGCGATCAGCTGGCGGATCTTTTCATCGAGATGGTGGGTCTTGGCGCCGGCACCACTCAGGGTCGCATAGCCCCTGACCGTGTCCGGGCTCAAGGTCCCGATCTCGCCGATGCGCTGCTTCAGTTGTTCGCCATACGCATTCCAGTCGTACATCATCGCCTCGCCTCCTCGTCGGACATTCACGGTTGCGCCGCTACAAAACCGGGACCGCGCACGAAGCGCCCCGGTTTCGCGCCGGTGTGGCGGCCCTTGCGCACGACTTCGACGCCGTTGACGACGACGTCGTCGACGCCACTCGCGTACTGGCGCGGATCGTCGTAGGTCGCGTGATCGGCGATCGTGTCCGGATCGAACACCACGATGTCCGCGTAATAGCCATCCTTGAGATAACCGCGATCCTTGAGCTTGAAGTTGTCGGCCGGCAACGCGGACAGCCGGCGCACCGCATCGGCGAGCGTGTCGACGTGTCCGTCGCGCACGTAGTGGCCGAGGAAGCGCGCGAAGTTGCCGTATGCGCGCGGATGCGGCTGGAACTTCAGGAACACGCCTTCAGGCGCATACGAGCCCTCGTCGGAGCCGAGCGCGACCCAGCGCTGCGAGAGGCCGAGCTTCACGTTGTCCTCGCTCATCAGGAAGAACGCGGTGTCGACCCGCGCGTGGTCCTCGATGACCAGATCGATCGCGGTTTCCTCGGGTGAGGTGCCGCGCAGTTTCGCGACATCGGCCAGGGTCTTGCCGGTCATCGCTTTCAGCTTCTCGTTCTTGAAACCGATCAGCAGGATATTGCCGGCGTCGCCGGCCGCGTAGCACAGATTCTCCCAGTCCTTGCCCGGCTTCTTCATGTCCGCGATCAGCGTGGCGCGCACATGCGGATCCTTCAGGCGTTCCACCCAGGCGTCGAGGCCGCCCTCCTGCACCGCCGGCGGCATGCACGCGTTGAGCCCGGTCGCGCCGGCGGTATACGCATACATGTTCGCGCTGATCGAAATGCCTTCCGCACGCGCCTTGTCGATGCGCTCGATCGCCTTGCGCATCTTCGGCCAGTTGTCGCGGCCCGCCGCTTTCAGGTGATAGATCTCGCCGTGCACGCCCGCGGCTCTGGCAATGCCGACCAGTTCGTCGATGCCTTCGAGCAGACGGTCGCCCTCGCTGCGCAGATGCGAGATATAGGCGCCACCGTACGGAGCGGCTGCCTTGGCCAGCGCGGTCAGCTCGTCGGTCTTCGCGTAGCTGCCCGGGAAATAGATCAACGCCGAAGCGACGCCCAGCGCGCCTTGCTGCATCGCGCTGCGCACCAGGTCCTGCATCTGCACGAGTTCGGCCGCTGTCGGCGCGCGGTTCGCATTGCCGAGCACGTTCTGGCGCACCGTGCTGGCGCCGACGAACGAGGCGATGTTCGGCGCCACTCCCTTGCCTGCCAGATAGTCCATGAACTCGCCGAGCGTGGTCCATGGGATGTCGTACTTGATGTCGGCCTGCTGCTCGAGCGCCTCCTTGCGCATCGCCGGCGTCAGCGGCCCGTACGACCAGCCTTCGCCGAAGATTTCCAGGGTCACGCCCTGGCGGATGTCGGACATCGAGCGGCCATCCGCGATCAGCGAATCGGGCGCCCACGACAGCACGTTGATGAAACCCGGCGCGACCGCGCGGCCGTGCGCGTCGATTTCGCGTGCGGCCCGCGCGGCCGACAGGTCGCCGACTGCCGCGATGCGGTCATTGCGCACGCCGATGTCGGCACGCCGCGGCGCGTCGCCGGAGCCGTCGTAGACCATGCCGTGACGCACGATCAGATCGTAGCGTCCGCCGGTCTGGACCGGGCGCACTGACGCGGCACAACCGGCGAGCAACAACGGCGACAGGACAGCGGCTACCAGCAGCGTACGCTTGCGCATCGTCGAGCCTCGGTCATGAAAGGCCAAGCGTAACGCAAACCAGGCGTGCGCCAGTGGACTGCAACGTTCATTTGGGAGATGGATCGCGACGCGGATCGTGGGGCTGGGCGGCGGCCCGGAGCGAGGCCCATAGCGGCGGCTATGGGTCGAGCGAGGAACAAGCGCAGCGCCGCGAGGCCGAGCGAGCCGCTCCGAAATGAGCGTTGCAGTCCACTAACTGGCATCAAACATGCAGCACTCCGGCGCAGGATCCACTGACCCGCGGAAGAGCCATGAAGGTTTCGACGAACGAACTGCTGCTCGCATTGCGTGCACCGACTTCGGGCTGGTTGGCCGCGCTGGTCTGTGCGCTCGACGAAGCCGTGCAGGATCCGGATTTCAGCGAATCGCACCGGCAGCTGGTGCAGGGTCTGCTGGCCGCCGGCAGCGTTCCGCACGCGGTCGCGATAGCCGCGAACGACCGCCTCGCCGGCTTCGAGGAGACCGTCAAGGACCTGCATTCGCTGTTCCCGGCCGACCTCGTCCCCGAAGTGGCCGCGCGTCCGAAATTGACAGTTTGCGGCAGTGCCGCCTGAGCCCTGGGCGGTATTCCCACCCGATTCGGTCAAACCGCAGCGATTGCTGGCCGGCGCATGCCCGGCGTCCGTTCGGCGCATGCCGATCCGTGTCCGAATCTGCCATTGACACCTCCGCGCACGTCGGCGAATGTGGTTCGGTGATCTCCGCAACGCGCTTTTCCGTCCCCGCCATCCTTGCCCTGCTGATGGCCGCCTGCGGGTCGATTCCGCACCGGGCCGAGCCGCCGCTGCAGGCCGGCACGCCACGCGCGGACGCCGCGAACGCGGTCCTGTTCCGCGCCATCGCCCTGGTCGGCACGCCGTACCATTGGGGCGGCAATACGCCGCAGGGCGGCTTCGATTGCAGCGGACTGGTCGGCTACGTGTTCCGCGACGCCGCCGGCGTCGCGCTGCCGCGCACCTCGACGGACCTGAGCGAGCTCGGTCGGCGCAAGCTCGCAATCGACTCGTTGCAATCGGGCGACTTGGTGTTCTTCGCCGACCGCCGCCGGGTCAGCCACGTCGGCATCTATGTCGGCCAACGCCGTTTCGTGCATGCGCCGAACAGCGGCGGCACGGTGCGCCTCGACAGCCTCGACGGCGCCTGGTGGCGCGAGCATTTCGTGTTCGGGAAAAGGGTGCTTTGAGGAGCAGGGACTTGGAGGTTGGGGATTAGGGATCAGGAAAAGCTCGTCCCCGAAACACCACGGTTTCCCTCGCCCCTCGTCCCTCGTGCGTCAATGCTCGTGCCCACCCGCGCCATGCGCATGGCGATGCGCGGTTTCCTCCGGCGTCGCATCGCGGACGTCGGTGATCTCGACGTCGAAGGCGAGCGTCTTGCCGGCCAGCGGATGATTGAGGTCGACATCGATCACGCTGGAGCCGACCTTGTGCACGACGACCATGCGCGGACCGGCTTCGCGCGTCTGCAGCAACGTGCTCATGCCCGGATGCAGGTTTTCGGCGTTCTCGAAATACTTCTTCGGCACGCGCTGGGTGTAGTTCGCGCGGCGCTCGCCGTAGGCATCGGCCGGCGCGACGCTGACTTCGAAACGCTCGCCGACCGCGCGGCCGAGCAGCGCCTTCTCCAGGCCCGCGACGATGTTGCCGTGGCCGATCAACACGGTCAGCGGCTCGCCGCGCTCGCGCGAGGAATCGATCGGCGTCCCGCCGCTGTCGCTGACGCTGTAGTGGAACGAGACGACCTTGTTCGCTTCGACGTTCACCTTGAGGCTCCACGGGTAAAAAAGCGCGCGAGCGTAGCAGGTTGCGCGCGTGTCGTCATTCGTTGACGGGCACCGCGCCGGACCCGAAGCGCGCGCCGTGCGCCTCGGGACCGAGTGCGGTCACGATCGCCAGCAGCACCGCGACGCCGGCGATGAACACCGCCATCACGAACGCGTAGTCGCCGCCACGCTGCGTGGCGAGCCAGGTCAGCAGCGGCGCGCTGAACGAGGCCAGCAGGTTGCCGCCCTGGTACGCGAACCCCGGCAACGTCGCACGCACCGCATCCGGAGCGAGCTCATTGAGATGCACCGGCACCACGCCCCAGGCGCCCTGCACCATGACCTGCAGTGCGAACACGCCGAGACCGAGCATCGCGACCGAACCGCCATAGGCCCACAGCGGAATCGCCGGCAATGCGAGCAGCGCGGCGACGACGATCGCGCGGCGCCGTCCGACCCGCTCCGACCATGCACCGAAGAACAGGCCGCCGACGATCGCGCCGAGGTTCAGCGTGATCGTCAGCCACGCCACCGTTTGCGTGTCGAAGTGGTGCTGCGCCTTCAGGAAAGTCGGATACAGATCCTGCGAGCCATGACTGAACAGGTTGAACGCCATCATCAGCACGACCAGGTACGCGAACAGGCCCCAGCGGCCGCGCATGCTTGCGACGAAGCCGGGCCGTGGTGCGCGTGTATCGTCGCGTGCGGATATCCAGACCGGCGACTCCGGCACGTGCCGGCGGATGTACAGCACCAGCAGCGCCGGCAGCACGCCGATCGCGAACAGTCCGCGCCAGCCGATATGGTCGAACAACAGCAGATAGCACAATCCGCCGATCAGGTAACCGACCGCGTAGCCCTCCTGCAGCAGGCCTGAAACCAGACCCCGCGACTTGGCCGGAATCGACTCCATCGCGAGCGATGCGCCGATGCCCCACTCGCCGCCCATCGCGATGCCGAACAGCGCGCGCACGACCAGCAGCACGGCGAGCGACGGCGCGAGCGCGGAAGCCGCCTCGAGCACCGCGAACAGCACGATATCGATCATCAGCACCGGACGCCGCCCATAGCGATCGGCGAGTCGCCCGAACAGGTACGCGCCGAGGGGGCGCATGGCGAGGGTCAGGGTCAGCGAGAACGCGACTTCGGTGACCCCGACATGGAAGTCGCGCGCAACCTCCGGGATCACGAACACCAGCAGGAAGTAATCGAACGCATCCAGGGTCCAGCCGAGGAAGCTTGCGAGCACGACCTTGCGCTGCGGACCGGTGAGTTCCCGCAATGCGGCGAGGAAAGCCATCGGCGATGCTCCGTCGCGGCGTCAGGGGCCACGCGCGCCGTAAGCTAGCCTGCCGCACCGGCGATGCGCAACGGCGCGCGGGACATTCAGGCGAAATGCCATACTCTAGAAGCTTGGGCTCCTGGCCCTCTCCGCCGAATGCTGTCGGCCTTCGAACGAACCGACCCGCATGGCCAATTCCGAACAACGCCGCATCGCCCGCCGCATCGCCGGCCATTTTCGCTGGCCCTGGCACCGCGACTACGCGCGCCGCAAACTGTATTTCGACCCGGCCTATGCGGCCGTCGCGGCCGCGCTCGGCGACAGCGACGAGGACCTGCTCGATATCGGTTGCGGTCTCGGCCTGCTCGGCTTCTACCTGCGCGAGCACGGCAGCCGGAGCGGCTACCGCGGCGTCGATTTCGACACCGCCAAGATCGCCGAGGCGCGCCGGATCGCCGGCCGCTATGAAGGCCTCGTGTTCGACGATGGCGACGCCAACGCACTGCCGACGTTCTCCGGCAATGTCGCCATGCTCGACGTGCTGCACTACCTGGATGCCGGCGACCAGCAGCGCCTGCTCGGCGAAGCCGCGGCACGCGTCGCGCCCGGTGCCGTGCTGATCGTGCGCAACGTGCTGCGCGACCGCGGCTGGCGCTTCCATGCGACCGTGTTCGAGGAGCGCCTGATCTATGCGATCCGCTGGATGCGCACCCCGGCGCGGCATTTTCCACAACGCGAGGAAGTCGAGGCGCCGCTGCGCACGGCCGGGCTCGATGTCGAAGTGCGCCCGCTGTGGGGCAACACCCCGTTCAACAGTTTCGTAATCGTCGCGCGCCGCGGCGTCCAGGTATCCTGAACAAACCGTCATCCCGGCGAAGGCCGGGATCCATTTTGATCTTGGCTCCTTGTTTCAAGAGCAAATGGATTGCAGACCACTCCTGCGGCCTGCCCTTTGGGCCGGCTGCGCCGTTCGCTACCCTCACGTTGCCAGATGGCAACGTTCGACCTGCCTTCGCAGTCCGGCTTTCGCCGGAATGACGGCAAGAAAGAGTTGTTCGGACCCTCGCCAGCGTATGACCTTCACGCGCGCTTGCGCTGACGCCGCATGCGCGCATGCAGGGCAGCACGTCGGTCGGCCAGCTGGCGCGCGCGCTGGCAGCGCGACTCGGCGTCGCCTGCGGTGACCCCGAGGCCGTCGCGAAACTCGCGGAAATCCGCATATGCCTTGCGCACGTGGCGCAGCCGGCGCAGCAGCAGCTCCAGCATGATCGCGTCATCGAGCAGGCCGACGACCTCGATGTGATCGGGAATCAGATCTTCCGGGTCGCTGAAGTAGGCCAGCGTCTCGATCACGTCGGCGCGTTCCGGATCGGCCAGCGCCCACGCGTCGTCCTCGAGCATGACCAGCAGGCGCTGCACCTCGACCAGGCGCGTGCGCACATAGGCCGGAGTAGTCGCCATATCCAGATGGTCCAGCGCGTATTTTGTCGCGTCGATGACCTCGAGCTCGTCCGCGCACCGCGTCGTGCGGCGCACGCGCGCCAGCGCCGCATGGAAGCGTTCGATGTCGGCGGAATCGAGTTCGAGGGTGATGCGCATCGGCGGGCCGGCGCGAAGCCTACTCGCCGCCATGGTGTGCGGTCAAAAAGGGATAGGTGAGAGTCCGGCGCGAACATGAAGGCCCATGCCATCCCGGACCCTCATCCGGCGCTGCGCGCCGCCTTCCCCGGAGAGAAGGAAGCGCCGGATCGCGCACGCACCACTTGTGAGATATCGATATGCAGCAGCGCCTCGGGTGAGCCGGTCGCGAAACCGCTATCGTTCTGGAGCTGCGCCGTTCCGGCGACATACACTACGCGGGCCTCAACCCCCTGCGCGACACAGACCCAAACCGCATGCCTGCCCTGAACCACCTGCAATCCCTCGAAGCAGAAAGCATCGACATCCTGCGCGAGGCAGTCGCGGAGTCCGAGCGGCCGGTCATGCTGTATTCGATCGGCAAGGACAGCTCGGTGCTGCTTCATCTGGCACGCAAGGCGTTCTTCCCATCACGGCCGCCGTTCCCTCTGTTGCATGTCGACACGACCTGGAAATTCCGCGCGATGTATGCGTTCCGCGCGCGCATGGCTGCCGAATCCGGCATGCAGTTGCTGGTTCACCGC
>JBIODY010000082.1:0-8719 GCA_044445505.1 Lysobacterales bacterium | reverse complement strand
GGCATCGCCCTGTTCGAGCGCATCGACAGCCGCGATCCGACCGCGCTGATCGGCCTGCCGCTGATCGCGCTGGCGCGGCTGCTGCGCGCGGCCGGCGTGGCCCTGCCGTGAGCGCATTGCCGCGAGTGCCCGTTACCGGCGCTTCGCGGTTCGCGTCCGCTGCCGAGGGCGCAGCGCGGACAAACGGCCGCGGCGGTGGGGTGCCGCCTTTGTCGCGACACACGCGTGCGTGCTCGCCACGGCGGCGGATCAATGTGCCGGAACCGCATTTCAAAACCGTTCTACACTGGCAGCGCAGCCAACCTGTTCCGCCAGGCCCACCCGGATCGCCATGATCGAGTTGCCGCAAAATGCCTTGTCGAGCGACCTGCGCGACGCGCTCGCGCGCGCGATCGCCCAGGTCAACACCGTCGTGCTCGGCAAGCGTCGCGAGATCCGCCTCGCGTTCGTCTGCCTGCTCGCCGGCGGCCATCTGCTGATCGAGGACCGGCCCGGGGTCGGCAAAACCACGCTCGCGCATGCGCTCGCGGCGACCCTGGCCCTGGGTTTCCAGCGCGTGCAGTTCACCTCGGATCTGCTGCCCTCGGACATCATCGGCGTCGGCATCTACGAGCGCGAGGCGAACCGGTTCAAGTTCCACCCCGGCCCGCTGTTCACCCAGTTGCTGCTCGCCGACGAGATCAATCGCGCGATGCCGAAGACGCAGAGCGCGCTGCTCGAGGCGATGGCCGAGGAGCAGGTCACGGTCGACGGCACCACGCATCGGCTGACGCCGCCGTTTTTCGTCGTCGCGACCCAGAACCCGCTCGACTTCGCCGGCACCTACCCGCTGCCGGATTCGCAGCTCGATCGCTTCATGCTGCGCATGAGCCTCGGCTATCCGGACCGCGACGCCGAGCGCGCGATGCTCGGCGCGACCGATCGCCGCGAGGTCATCGCGGCGTTGTCGCCGTGCCTGACGCCGGAGCAGATCCTCGAGCTGCGCCACGCCTGCGCCACGGTGTTCGCGAGTCCCGCGCTGGTCGACTACGTCCAGGCTCTGCTCGCCACGAGCCGGACGCATGCGGACATCCGCGTGGGCTTGTCGCCGCGCGCCGGCCTCGCCTTGCTCGCCGCCGCGCGTGCGCATGCGCTGCTTGCCGGACGCGCGCATTGCATGCCCGAGGATGTGCAGGCGGTGTTCCCGTTCGTCGCCGCGCATCGCCTCGCCCCGGGTGCCAGCGCACGCGTCGATCGCGACAAGCTCGCATTGCAATTGCTCGAGGCGACGCCGGTCCGCTGACCCAATGGCCGCCTCGATCGCCGAGCTGCGCACGCGTGCCCTCGCCCTCGCCGAGCGTCGCCTGCCGGCGTTGACCCGGCTCAAGCGCGCGGAACCGCTGCCGATCCGCCTCGACCGCCGTCGCATCTATGTGCTGCCGACGCGCTTCGGCCTGATGTTCTGCCTGCTGCTGTTCGTGATGCTGCTCGGCGCGCTGAACTACGGCAACAATCCGGCGCTGCTGCTGACCTGCCTGCTCGGCGCCGCCGCGGGCGCGAGCCTGTTCTTCGGCTTCCGCGGCATGAGCGGCCTGGCCCTGCTGCAGGTCCGTACCGGCGAGGCGCATGCGGGCGAGCCGCTTGCGCTGCAGCTGCGCTTCGCTCCCGGCACGCGCACGCGGGCCAGCCTGCGCGTACGCCGCGGCGACGACGAAAGCGCGTTCATGCTGCCTGCCGGCGCCGCACACGACACCGTGGTGGTCGTGCAGGACACGCAGCGCGGCTGGTTCCGCCCGGGCCGCATGCGCCTGTGGACCGAGTATCCATTAGGATTTTTCCAGATGTGGAGTTGGTTGCATCCGGATGTCGAGTTGCTGGTCTATCCGGCGCTGGAAGCGCCTGCCGCACCGCTGCCGGGCGGCGAAGGACGCCACGGCGAGCAGGCCCACGCCGGGGCCAGTGAGGAGCATGCCGGCTTGCGCGACTATCGGCCCTCCGACGCTTCGCGGCTGATCGCATGGAAAGCTTCGGTGCGCCATGGGCACCTGCTGGTGCGCGATGTCGAACGGCGCGCCGGCGAGGCGCTGATTCTCGACTACGCAAGCCTGCATGGCCTCGATACCGAAGCGCGCATCCGCCGGCTCAGCGCCTGGGTCGTCGGCGCGGAAGCGCAGCAGCGCGGCTACGCACTGCGCCTGCCCGACGAAACCATCGGCCCGGGGCTCGGCGCCGAACAGCGCCGTGCGTGCCTGCGCGCGCTGGCCCTGTTGCCCGGTGATGCACATGCGTGATCGCCTTGACGACCGCCAGTTCGAGCTGTTGACGGTCACCGTCGCGGCGACCCTGGCGACGCATCTCGCCCACCTGCCGATCTGGCTGGCGTTGCCGCTGGCCGTACTGCTGCCCTTGCGTGCGTGGACGCGGCGCCGCGGTGCGGCGAGTGTCGGCGCGTGGATCCGCCTGCCGCTGACCTTGCTGCTGATCGCCCTGGTCGTGACCCATTTCGGCAATCTGTTCGGCCGCGAACCGGGCAGCGTGCTCGGTTGCGGTCTGCTCGCGTTGAAGCTGCTCGAAGCCGAACGCGAGCGCGATGCGCGCGTCGCGCTCGGGTTCGCTGCGTTCGTGCTGATGTCCGCGCTGCTGTTCGCGCAAGGCTTGCTGTTCACCCTGCTGATCTGCGCGGTACTGGTGTTGCTGCTGGCGAGCCTGGTCGCGCTGCAGCCGGCCGCCACCGGATCGCGCACGCCGCTGCGCGCGCAACTGCGTCTCGCCGTCACCCTGCTCGGCGCCGGTTTGCCGCTCGCGGCAGCCGCGTTCGTGCTGGTGCCGCGCCTCGGCTCGCCGCTGTGGGGCGCTCCGGGCCGCGACTCGCTCGCACGCACCGGTCTCGACGAGCGCATGGCGCCCGGCTCGCTGACCGACCTGCTGATCGACGATACCCCGGCGTTCCGCGTCGACTTCGACGCCACACTGCCGCCGCCGGATCAACGCTATTTCCGCGCGATCGTGCTGTGGGATTTCGACGGCGCGGCGTGGACCCGCGGTCGCCCGCGCGGTTACGCCACCGAAGCGGTCACCGCCGCCGGCGCACCGCTCGACTATACGATCACGCTGGAGCCGACCGAACGACGCTGGCTGCCGGCGCTCGACCTGCCGATCGCCGCGCCGTCATCGGCGCGGCTCGCCGCCGACCGCATCCTGATCGCGAACGATCCGGTCGCGCAGCCGCGCCAGTACCGCGTGCAGTCGACCACCCGCTACACGCTTGCACCGACGTTGGACCGCGCCAGCCGCTTGCGCGCGCTGGCGTTGCCGGAAGGGTTCGATCCACGCGCCCGTGCGCTGGCCGCACAGTGGCGGGCCGAACGCGGCGACGACGCTGCAGTGATCCGCGCCGCACTCGAGCTGTTCCATGCGAGTTTCACCTACACCTTGAGCGCGCCGCTGCTCGGTCGCGATTCGATCGACGACTTCCTGTTCGGCACCCGACGCGGCTTCTGCGAACACTATTCGTCGGCGTTCGTGTTCCTGATGCGCAGTGCCGGGATTCCCGCGCGCGTCGTCACCGGCTATCAGGGCGGCTGGTGGAGCACCGCGAACAACTATCTGCTGGTGCGCCAGTCCGATGCGCACGCGTGGGCCGAGGTGTGGCTGGCCGGTCGCGGCTGGCAGCGCGTCGATCCGACCGCAGCGGTGAGCCCGGCGCGCATCGAACTCGGCGCGGCCGCGGCGAACGGCGCCGCGGACTGGACCCAGTCGGAATGGCTGCGTGGTTTGCGCAACCAGTTCGACTTCGCCAATCGCCTGTGGACCGAAGGCATCCTGCGTTTCGATGTGTTGCGCCAGAAAAGCGCGCTGACCCCGTTCGGTTTCGCCGACGCGAATCCGGGCGAGCTGCTGCTGATCCTTTCCGGCGTGCTCGGCCTCGCGATGCTGGCCGCGACTGTGTGGGCCATGCGCGAAGGCGCGCGCGGCGGCGGCGATGCGCTCGATCGAGCCTGGGTGCGGCTCGGCAAACGCCTGGCACGCGCGAATGTGCCGATGCGCGCGGATGAAGGTCCGCTAGACCTGCGCGAGCGCGTGCGCGCGACCGCGCCGGCGCTCGGCGCCGCACTCGATCCGCTGATCCAGGACTATGTTGCCCTGCGCTACGCGATCGCCGCGGCGCCGCCGGAACGCATCGCCGCGTTCGCGGCGCGCGTGCGCAGGCTGCGGGTTCCGCGCCATGGTCGCGAATGATGCGACGCTGGGTCATTCAGCCGCGTCCGGTTAGCATGGACGCTGGGCTGCGACCGGCAGCTCCGCGTCGCCGATCGATCGAGGTTGTCCCGATGAACAAACCGCTTGCGATTGCTTTTCTCACCGCAACCCTGGCTGCATGTGCGACCGTTCCGGCGCCGCTGCAGGGCCAGTTTTCCACGGCCATGCCGCGCGACGCGGCAAGCGCCGCCGGGAGCGCCGTGCGCTGGGGCGGCGAAATCATCAAGGTCGAGCCGAAAACGGACGCGACCTGTTTCGAGATCCTCGCGCGCGAGCTCGACTCCAGCGCGCGGCCGCGCGAATCGGACGCGCCCGGCGGCGGCCGCTTCATCGCCTGCCGCAACGGTTTCTACGACCCCGAGGAGTTCGACCGCGGCCGCGACCTGACCGTGATCGGCCATGTCACCGGCACCGATCACGGCAAGGTCGGCGAGTTCGACTATGCGTATCCGCATGTCGCGGCGGACGCGATCTACCTGTGGCCGAAACGCGCGCGTTACGTACGCTCGCCCTACTACGATCCGTGGTTCTATGGCCCGTACTGGGGTGGTTTCGGCCCGTATTGGGGCCCGATGTGGGGCGGCGGCGGCGCGGTGATCATCCGCGAACGCCCGAAGGCGCAGCCGACGCAGCAGCCGAAACCGGCGGCGCACTGAGCACGTTGGCAGCGGCCTGCGAGAACTATCCGGGCGGCCACTGCATCGCGCGTCCGGCGAGCAGGTGCAGATGCAGGTGGAACACGGTTTGCCCGCCGTCGCGGTTGCAGTTCATCACGCAGCGATAGCCGTTCTCGGCCAGACCCTGCGCTTTCGCGTAACGCGTCGCCGCGAGCACGAGCTTGCCGACGCCCAACGCGTCGGCATCGGTCAGGTCGTTCAAGGTCGCGATCGGCGTCTTCGGCACGAACAGCACATGCACCGGCGCCTGCGGATTGATGTCGCGGAACGCGAGTACGTCATCGTCCTCGTAGACGATGTCGGCTGGGATTTCGCGGCGGATGATTTTGGCGAACAGGGTGTCGGTCATCTGGCATCCATATTGGAGCGAGTAACAATCGTCGCCCCGGCGAACGCCGGGGTCCAGCGCCTTCGTTGTCGAACAGCCACTGGGTCTCCGCGTTCGCCGCGACGACGGAACTGCTTTTACCGCTACCGGCTACAACACCTGGCGCCCGCCGAACGCATGCGCGAGTGTGCCGCGATCGATGAATTCCAGCTCGCCGCCGAGCGGCACCCCGTGCGCGAGCCGGCTCGCGCGTACGCCCGCGCTGCGCGCGAGTTGCGCGAGCACATGCGCGGTCGCCTCGCCCTCGACAGTCGGATTGGTCGCGACGATGAGTTCCTGGAGCTCGCCTTCCGCCAACCGCTGCGCAAGCTGATCCAAGCCGATTTCCTTCGGCCCGAGTCCGTCCAGCGGCGAAAGCCGTCCGAGCAGCACGAAATACTGGCCGCGAAAACCGGTCGCCTGTTCGATCGCGAGCTGGTCGACCGGCGTCTCGACGATGCACAGCAAGCTGCGGTCGCGCTGCGGGTTCGTGCACAGCGCGCAGATGGACTGCTCGCTGAAGGTGCGGCAGCGCGAGCAATTGCCGATGCGCTCCATCGCGACGCCGAGACGTTCGGCGAGCTTGCGCCCGCCGGCGCGGTCGCGCTCCAGCAAATGGAACGCCATGCGCTGCGCGGTCTTCGCACCGACGCCGGGCAGGCAGCGCAGCGCATCGATCAGGTCGGTAAGGAGTGGGGAGCCGATGGACATTTGTGAGTGCGCGCTGAGCAGTGAGCGGTGAGCGGTGACGCCTGAGTCGTGACTATTGATCAGTTTGCAAAACCGGGCATCCCCGGATCGAGTCCGGGGCAGGCTCTGTCGAAGGTTACTCGCGCCACGTTTGTCGCATCGAACACTTGCGTGTTTTCTGCGACGGCACATCCTTGCGTCGAAGCCCTCTTATTCTGGCGGTGACGCCTCGTCGACAGGCACCCAATGCCGACTTTCCGCGCAAGTTTCAACCTTGTAGGCATGGCTGACCCAATCACCACCTTCGATATGGAACGCCACGGAGTACTCCTTTCCGCAGTCGGGCATGTTGGCCGCCGTAATGAGCCCGGTCGCCGGCCCCCATTGCCCATCCAGGTGCGCCTCACCTTCCTCCACGCTGAACACTCGTACCAGGAAGTATCCCGCCGGAAGCGTATGCGCAGGACCGGGGGCTACGGCGACAATTGAATGTACCCTCTTCAGCGCTCGACGCGCACGCAGATCAAGCGATGCCGGGGCCACGATGGTATCGATGTCGCGCCTGGTATCGATCAGCTTGAACGTTGCCGCGGCAATCGAATCGAAGTCATCCTGGGTCACCTGGAAATCCTTCATTCGCTTTGCCTGCCGGTACTGCAAGCCGTTGCAGGCGACCAGGCCGAAGCACATGAAAGTGGCGATCATGACTCGCATGGTTTTGGCCCTTGGCGCACGAAGTGAGACCCAGGGACGAAACGGCGCCATGCCGCTCACGTCACGCTTTGCGGCCGCTTCCGCTTGTCAAAACGGCAGCTTGAGGCCCGCGGGCAGGTTCATGCCGGAGGTCAAGCCGCCGAGCTTTTCCTGACTGAAGGAAGCGATCTTGTTGACCGCGTCGTTGATCGCCGCGGCGACCAGGTCCTCGGCCATCTCCGGATCGTCGGCGAACAGCTTGCGGTCGATCGTCACGCCGCGCACCTCGTGGCGGCCGCTCATGCGCACGCTGACCAGCCCGCCACCGGCCTGGCCGGTGACTTCCAGTTGCGCGATCTCTTCCTGCGCGCGCTGCATGTCTTCCTGCATGCGCTGCGCCTGCTGCATCAAACCGGCGAGTGGGCCTTTCATGTTCGTTTCTCCATCAGGATCCTGCTGCGCTCACGAATCGGCCGGACGTACGCTTTCGGGAATCACCCGGGCGCCGAATGTATCGACCAGCGATTGCACGAACGGATCGCCGTGCACCGCCTCCGCGGCGGCCTGGCGGCGCGTACTGTCCGCACGCGCACGCTGTTCCGCCGGGCTCTCGGCGCCGGCCGTGTCGCGCTCGAACTTCACCTTCACGTCGCGTCCGAGCGCCGCGCCAAGGCGTTGTTCGAGTTGCGCCAGCATCGGGCCGACCGCGAGATGTTCGTGTGCCGGCTTCAGGGCGAGACGCACCACACGTTCCTCGATCGCGACGAGGCTCGCATGCCGCGCCAGTTGCCCGACCGGGCCGCGCAATCCGGCGCGCTCGATCAGGTCGGCCCACTCGCCCGTGGTCTGCATGGATGCCGCCACGGGCTTCGCAGCAGACGGCGCTGCATCATCGCGCCCGGGTGCGGGCACAGCGACGGGCGCCGCCGGCCGCGACGGTCCCGCGGCCGGCGCTGCGGCGGCCGGGATCGCGCGCGGCGCGACGCCCGGATTCGCCGTGGCGGGCGCGGATCGCGGCGCTTCTGCTCCGATCGCGTGCGCCGGCGCGAATGCGAGCATGCGCAGCAGCGCCATCTCGAATCCGACGCGCGGCGTCGGCGCCAGCGGCAGGTCGCGCCGGCCGGTCACCGCCATCTGGTACCACAGCTGCACGTCCTCGGCGCCGATGCGCCCGCTGAGCGCGAGCAATTCGGCATCGTCTTCGCCCGCCGCCTCCGGAACCAGTTGCAGCAGCTGGATGCGATGCAGAAGGCCGGCGAGTTCGTCGAGCACCTGCGCGAAGTCCGGCGCGAAGATCGCGATGCGCTCGATCTCGTCGAGCAGCGCGGCGCCGTCGCCGGTCGCGAGGATGTCGAGCAGCACACGCACCTTGGCGCGCTCGACGGTGCCGAGCATGGCATGCACTTCGTGCGCATGCAGTGCGCCGCCACCGTGCGCGATCGCCTGGTCGAGCAGCGACAAGCCGTCGCGCAACGAACCATCGGCGGCGCGCGCGAGCACCTCGATGCCCTCCTCGTCGAACGCGATGCCTTCGGCGCCGAGAATGTGCCGCATCTGACCGCTGATCTGCTCCGGCGTCAGGCGTTTCAGGCTGAACTTGATGCAGCGCGAGAGCACCGTGACCAGCAGCTTCTGCGGATCGGTCGTCGCCAGCAGGAACTTCACATGCGGCGGCGGCTCCTCGAGGATCTTCAGCAGCGCATTGAAGGCCGGCTTCGACAGCATGTGCACTTCGTCGATCAGGTAGACCTTGTAGCGACCGCGGGTTGGCGCATACATCGCGTTGTCGATCAGATCGCGCACATTGTCGACGCCGGTATTGCTCGCCGCGTCGATCTCCAGCAGATCGACGAAGCGGCCGGCATCGATCTCGACGCAGGCGCTGCATTCGCCGCAGGGATTCGAGGTCGGGCCCTTCTCGCAGTTCAGGGACTTGGCGAAGATGCGCGCGATCGTGGTCTTGCCGACGCCGCGCGTGCCGGTGAACAGGAACGCATGGTGCAGCCGGCCGCTGTCGAGCGCATGGGTGAGCGCGCGCACGACATGCTCCTGG
>JBIODY010000081.1:0-8735 GCA_044445505.1 Lysobacterales bacterium | reverse complement strand
GCTTCTTCAACGCGTCCGCCATCAACCGCTCACAGCCTTGCGCGACCGCGGCGATGTTCGCGAAGGCGTACGCGAAATTCTGCTCGGGACCGGCGAAATACTGCATCCAGATCGACAGCGCGGTGTCGCGGCTGTCGCGCTTGCAATAGACGATGCGCGCGTTCGGGAACGCGGCCGCGATCAGCTCGATGTGGAGGAAGTTCAGTGGTTGCTTGTCGATGAACCAGCGTGCGTCGGTATCGTCCTGGCGCACCTGGATGCGATAGGTCGCAGCGGCCTTGTCCAGCGCAGCGTTGTCCGGCATGCCCGCACGCACGATCTCCCGGGCGAGGAACGGCAGCCAGGCAAGCTCGCCGCGATTGCAGACCTGTGCATGCCGCGACAGCAGTTCGGCGACCAGGGTCGTGCCGGAACGTGGCAGGCCGACGATGAATACCGGTCGGAAATCATCCGCGGGCGCACTGCGCGACGGCAACGGCCGCGCGTCAATCCGTGCGCTGACGATGCGGCGCCAGTTCTTGCGCGAGAAGCCCGCGCCGGCGTCGATGATCGCGTTCGCCTGGCGCAACCAGTCCGCGGCTGGCGCGTGCTCGCCGACATCGTCGTGCAGCTTGCCGAGCGCGAAAAGCAGCGACGCTCGCGCGGTGTCGCCGATCTCGGGCCGCTGCAGCAGACCGCGCAGATAGGCGAAATCCGCGTCGTCCTTGCGCGTGTAGCGTTTGCACTGCACGAGCCCGTACGCACTCTGCCAGTCGAGTGCGCGCGGGTCGTGCTCGAGCGCGAATGCATAGCGCTCGCGTGCGAGGTCGAAGTCGCCCAGTTGCAGGTCGAGCATGCCGGCGTAGGCGTGCAGGCGCGGATCGGTCGAGCCCGCGACGATCGCGTCCTCGACGAGTTCGGCAGCGGCCCGCTTGCGCCCACAGTCATCAAGCAACTCGATTGCCTGGATCAGCACCCCGACCGGCGGCTGCGCGTGCGCGAACAACGCGCGCACGACCGTCTCGGCGGCGAGCATGCGACCCTGCTCCTTGAGGATCTTCGCAAGCAGGAAGCCCGCTGCCGCGGTGTCCGGATGCCGTTCGAGCAGGTCGCGCAGCAGCGCTTCGGCTTGCGCCGGCCGGCGTACCTGCCACAGCACGCCGGCGAGCGCGTGGGCCAGATCGATCGAATCGGCGAAGCGTTCGAGCGCGCGCGCGAACACTCTCTCCGCGCCGTCGAGATCCGCACGCAGCACGAGTGCGCGTCCGCAGGTCAGCCACGCAGGCGCGGGTTCAGCGGCAAGCGCGGCGAGCAAGGTCGCGCGCGCGCCTGCGACATCGCCAATCGCCGCAAGCCGTACATAGGCGGCGAGTTGTGCCGCACCGGGCTCTGCTGCGAAGGAAACGCCTGCGGCTGAATTGTTCTCGATCATCGCTCCGACCTGCACGGTGCCTGCGCGGCGCATGCTACCGTAAGCGGACCTTCGATCAGTCGCCATTACGTGTGCAGAAAACAGCGAGGGACACCATGATCGACCACATCGGCCTTGCGGTTTCCGACCATACGCGCAGCCGCGCGTTCTACGTCCAGGCGTTGGCGCCGCTCGACTTCGTCCCGGTAGTGGATCTGACCAGCGAACAGACCGGCGGCTATGCGGGGACCGGTTTCGGTCCGCCTGGCCGGCCGCATTTCTGGATCGGCAATGGCGGGGACCATGGCGGGCGCGTGCACGTCGCGTTCGCCGCGAACTCGCGCGCCGCGGTCGATGCGTTCCATGCCGCCGCACTCGCGGCCGGCGGCCGCGACAACGGCGCGCCAGGACTGCGCCCGCATTATCATGCGCACTACTACGGTGCATTCGCGCTGGATCCGGATGGGCACAACATCGAGGCTGTTTGCCACGCACCCGAAGTGTGAATACCGGAACAACACCGTCCCCACCCAACCCTCCCCCTGAAGGGGAGGGCCAAGACGAAGCCATGTTCAAGCGCATCCTGATTGCAAATCGTGGCGAGATCGCCTGCCGCGTGATCCGCACCTGCCGCCGGCTCGGCGTCGCGACGGTCGCGGTGCATTCGGACGCCGACGCGACCGCGCAGCACGTGCGGCTCGCCGACGTCGCGTATCCAATCGGCGGCCCGCGCCCCGCGGATTCCTACCTGCGCGGTGAGACGATCATCGAGGTCGCCAGGCGCAGCGGCGCCGAGGCGATCCATCCGGGCTACGGTTTTCTTTCCGAGAACGCAGACTTCGCCGAAGCGGTCGAGCGCGCCGGACTGGTGTTCATCGGGCCGTCCGCGGACTCGATGCGGCGCATGGGTTCGAAGGCCGGCGCGAAGGAGCTGATGTCCGCGCGCGGCGTGCCGGTCGTTCCCGGCTACACCGGTGAGGACCAGGACGCCGCATTGCTCGCGCGCGAGGCCGAGCGCATCGGTTTTCCGCTGATGATCAAGGCCGCCTACGGCGGCGGCGGCAAGGGCATGCGCATCGTGCGTGCCGCCGGCGAATTCGCGGCCAACCTCGAAAGCTGCCAGCGCGAGGCGAAGAACGCGTTCGGCCGCGAGCGCGTGCTGCTCGAACGCTATATCGAGCAGCCGCGGCATATCGAGTTCCAGGTGTTCGGCGACCGGCACGGCAATACCGTGCATCTGAACGAGCGCGAGTGCTCGGCGCAGCGCCGCTACCAGAAAGTGCTCGAGGAAACGCCCTCGCCGTTCGTCACCCCGGCGCTGCGCGCGAAGATGGGCGAGGCCGCGATCGCTGCCGCGCGTGCGCTCGACTACGTCAACGCCGGAACCGTCGAATTCATCGTTGGCCCACGCGCCGATCGAAGCGGCAGCGATTTCTATTTCATGGAGATCAACACGCGATTGCAGGTCGAGCATCCGGTCACCGAGATGGTGCTCGGCCTCGATCTGGTCGAACTCCAGTTGCGCGTCGCGGCCGGCGAGGAATTGCCGGGTTCGCTGATCCGCAACAAGTCGATTCCGCAGAATGGCCATGCGATCGAAGTGCGCCTGTACGCCGAGGATCCGGATCAGGGCTTCCTGCCGGGCTCCGGCAGGCTCGACAGACTGCGGCTGCCCGCAGCGTCCAAAAACGTGCGCATCGATTCCGGCGTGACCGAGGGCGACACGGTCACGATCTTTTACGACCCGATGATCGCGAAACTCATTGTCTGGGACCGCACGCGCGAGGCCGCGCTGGTGCGCATGCGCGCGGCGTTGGAGGATTGCGACATCGTCGGCCCGAAATCCAACATCGACTTCCTCGAACGTCTGGTGCGGCATCCGGCGGTGACCGAGGGCCGCATCGATACCGGCTATCTGGACCGCCATCTCGATGAATTCGTGGGTGGCGACGCAACCAGTGACCCCATTCCAACGTTTGCTGCCGCAACCGTGTGGCTGCTGCATGAGGAAGGCGCGGCCCGCGAGGCTGCTCGCTCGACAGATGACCCCGACTCGCCCTGGTCGCAGGCCGATGGCTGGCGGCTTGGCCATCACGGCAAGCGCATCGTCGTACTCGACAATATCGATATGGCCGCCTATGGATCCGCTGGCGACTACAGGATCTGGACCGGAGATCTCGAATTGGCCGTCGCGGATGCGCATTTGGATCGAGAGCATTTCAGCGCGCGCTTCGACGGAGTGACGCACCGGCTTCGCGCAGCCATTCACCGGAATCGCGTTGTCATGCATGACGGCTCGCGCCGCCATGTGTTCGAACACATCCCTTCTTTTCGCTACGAGGCCAGCAACGCAGCGAGCAGCAACGATGTGGTCGCGCCGATGCCGGGCCGCATCGTGCTGGTTAAGGCCAAGACCGGCGACGAGGTCGGCGAAGGCCAGGAGCTCGTCGTCATGGAAGCGATGAAGATGGAGCTGTCCCTGAAAGCGTCGCGCGCCGGCAGGATCGAGAGCGTGCAGGCCAGCGTCGGCGATTTCGTCGAGGCGGATGCGGTGCTGGTCAAGCTGGAGGCAGTCTCGTGATCACGGGATACGCGCGATTGCTGTTCGTTCTCGCCGGCCTCGCGTCGCTCATGGGCTGCATCGAGACCCGTTTCGAATCGCCACCGGGCGACAATGTCGAGACCTGCGATGTGCGCTGGAAGGGCCTGTGGACCGGCAGCGAGGACGCGCAGGCAGCGCAACGCAACGCGACCGCATTCCACGTCGACGACAACTGCGCGTTCACTGTGCTCGAGCAAGCCACGCCCGGCGGCCCGCTGAAGCGCACCCGGGTGCCGGTCAACTACGTGCACGCGAACGGCAAGGACTACCTCGTCGTCGCGGATACCGCGATCAAGGGCCTGGTTTCGCTGCGCCCGCCGCACGCGATCGACCCGAAACCCGAGAAATCGTTCTTCTTCGCACGCTACCGCGTGCATGGCGACCGCATCGACATGTACCAGGTCGACAGTGCGCGCGTGGCCAAGCTCGTCATCGACGGCAAGCTGGACGGCACCGTCGACAAATCGCCGAACGAACTGCATGTGTTCGTGCGCGGCGGTCGCGCGCAAATGCTCGACGTGTTGCGCGGCCCGTCGGTCTTCGACGAGTCCTCGCCGCTGAAGCTGGTGCGCAGGGGGCAGGACCTTGAGTCGTTCGAGCGATCCGTGCGCCACGCGGCAAAGGCGACACCGCCATGAACGCACCTCCCGGCAGCGTCCGCATCGTCGAGGTCGGCGCGCGCGACGGACTGCAGAACGAGAAGACGATCATCGCCACCGCGACCAAGATCGAGCTGATCGACCGCTTGTCCGCGACCGGTTTGCGCACGATCGAGGCGACCAGCTTCGTCAGCCCGAAGTGGGTGCCGCAACTCGCCGATGCGGCCGAGGTATTCGCCCGCATAACGAAGAAACCGGGCGTCGCCTACCCGGTGCTGGTGCCGAACCTGCAAGGTTACCAGCGGGCCCGCGAAGCCGGCGCCGCCGAGGTCGCGATCTTCACGGCCGCGAGCGAGGCGTTCAACCGCAGGAACATCAATGCCTCGATCGACGAGTCGATCGAGCGTTTCGTGCCGGTGATCGAACGCGCCCGCGGCGAGAGCGTCAAGGTGCGCGGCTACGTCTCGACCGTGCTCGGCTGCCCCTACCAGGGCGAGGTGCCGGTCGCCGACGTGGTGCGGGTAGCCAGGCGCCTGCACGAACTCGGCTGCTACGAGATATCGCTCGGCGACACGATCGGCATCGGCACGCCGGGCAATGCGCGCGCCATGTTGCGTGCGGTCGCGGGTGCGGTGCCGATGAGCGCTCTCGCGGTGCATTTCCACGACACCCGCGGCCAGGCGCTCGCGAACATCCTCGCCTGCCTCGAAGAGGGCGTCGCAGTCGTCGACAGCTCGGTATCGGGCACCGGCGGCTGCCCGTATGCGAAGGGCGCGACCGGCAATGTCGCGACCGAGGACGTCGTCTACATGCTCGCCGGGATGGGCATCGCGACCGGCATCGACCTGCCTGCGTTGATCGCGACAGGACTGTGGCTGAGCACGCAACTGGGTCGCGAGACATCGAGCCGGGTCGCGCGCGCCAGCGCGAGCTGACCTCGCAGGATGCCGAAACCCCGGTTCCGGCATCGCGCCGGCGCGATGCACGGATGCTGCGCTTTTCAGCATCGAGTTCGCGCTCGCTATACTCGCGCCTCTTTCCGTCGCGACCCGGCTCATGCCCGCCAAACTTTCTCCCGACCGCCAGCGCGGCCTGATCGTCGCCAGCGGCGACATCGGCACGGACGCGCGCGACACGCAGCTGCTGATGCGCCTGCTCGCGATGCTCGCACCGCAACCACGCGTGGTCATGCTTGGCGCAAGCGAGAATTCCGACGACGCCGATTCCGACATCGAGGCCGTCCTCTATGCTGCGGGCGCCAGCGAGGTGCGTCGCTGCGTGGTGCAGGCGCGTGCGGACACCGAGCGCCGCGACGTGCTCGACGCGATCGAGCACGCGCAACTGACCCTGCTGTTTTCCGATCAACCGTTGCGTCTGTCGGCACTGATCGGCGGCACCGCGGTCGCGCGCGCGATCCGCCGGCGCAACGCCGAAGGCATGACCGTGGCGGGTTGCGGCGGTGCCGCCGCCCTGCTCTGCGAACACATGCTGACGCATGGCACCGAAGGCGCGACTCCGCGCAGTGGCGGCGCGAACTTCGCGCCCGGCCTCGGCCTAACCAATCGCGTCGTGATCGATCAGGGCGGCCACGCCAGCGACCGCCTCGGCCGCCTGCTTGCGGCGCTGGCGCTGAATCCATTCGCGCTCGGCCTGGGTCTGGATGTCGCGACCGCGGCGGTGATCGGCACCGACAACGTGCTCGAAGTCATCGGCAGCGGCGGGGTCACGATCATCGATCCCGCCGAAATGGCCGACTCCAACATCGCCGACCTCGAACCCGGCGCGCCGATCCGGATCACCAACCTGCGCCTGCACGCGTTGACCGGCGGCGCTCGCTACGACCTCGACTTCCGCCGCACCATCGGCTGATGCGATCATCCGCGATCGCGAGAGCCGAAAGCGGCCGTCCGTGGCCGCACTTCTCAACAAGAGCCATGCCCCTCCACGATACGTACACGATCCGCCCGCTCGAGCCGCGCGATGACGCCGCGGTCGCCGCGATCATCCGCGGCGTGATGCCGGAGTTCGGCGCCGATGGTCCGGGCTTCGCAATCCACGACGCCGAGGTCACGGCGATGAGCGTCGCCTATGCGCGCCCGCGCTGCGCATATTTTGTCGTCGAACTCGCAGGCATCGTGTCCGGCGGCGGCGGCATCGCGCCGCTCGATGGCGCTGCCGCGGATACCTGCGAATTGCGCAAGATGTATTTCCTGCCGGCCCTGCGCGGATGCGGCGCCGGTCGTGCCCTGATCGCGCAGTGCATGGATGCCGCGCGCGCAGCCGGTTTCGCGCACTGCTACCTCGAAACCCTGACCGGCATGGACGCCGCGCAGAAGCTGTATCTCGGCAATGGCTTCCGGCGCATCGATCGCGCGCTCGGCAATACCGGCCATCACGGCTGCAACCGGTTCTATCTGCGCGAGCTTTGAACCCCGGCATGCATCGCCGGCGCGCTGTCGACCAAAGCGCCATTCGCAGGACGACCGATCACGGGATCGTGCCATCCGCTTGCTTCGCCATTCCGCTGCGTCGTGCATTTTGCGCTGGAAACAGCGCGTGCGTGGCACGGCGTTTGCCGACGCGCGACGCGCGTTCGCTGACGTTGACTCGCGTCTTCGGGCGGAGGAAATTCGGCGCACCGACGCGGGCGCGTCGGCCACCCATACGAACGGAGATCACGTCATGTACGCCTCCCGTCTGATCAGCCACACGACGCTTGCCGCCTGCCTCGTCGTACTTACGTTCGCGGCCCAGGCCGCGGACAAGCCGCACGCGACGGACAAGATGCAGGCAGCCGGCAAGATGCATCCCGACAAGATGCACGCGGACAAGAAAGCCCCTGCCGACGCGGAGCTGATCGCGAGCGCGATGAAAGCCGCTCCGGCGAATGTCGCCAAGGGCGCGACGATAGTCGCGATGGACGAGCACAACGCCATGCGCACGTTGCGCAAGGGCAGCAACGGTTTCACCTGCATGCCGGACAACCCGGCCACGCCAGGGCCGGATCCGATGTGCATGGATGCGAGTGCGCTGGAATGGGCCAATGCCTGGATGGCGCACAAGACGCCGCCGTCCGGCAAGGTCGGCTTCATGTACATGCTCGCGGGCGGCACCGACGCGAGCAACACCGATCCGTACGCGACCAAACCCGACGCCAGCAATCACTGGGTCAAGACCGGCCCGCACGTCATGGTGGTCGGCGCCGATGCCACGTTCTACGACGCGTATCCGAAATCGCCGGATCCGGACACCTCACAACCGTACGTGATGTGGGCAGGAACGCCGTATCAACATCTGATGGCGCCGGTGCACTGAGCGGTTGTGAACATGCTTCCATGATTTTCCTTCCCCTGCGAAGCGGGGGAAGGTGCCGCACGCGGATTGGGGCGCGGTTGATCTTGTACACGGCGAAGCGCCCCCTTCAGCCCTCCGGGCAGCTTCCCCCGCTGCGCAGGGGAAGCGAAAGCAACCTCAGCGCATCCGGGCGCTTCGCCCTCCGGGCAGCTTCCCCGCTGCGCGGAGGAAGCGAAAGCTGAGGCATCGGCTGGACTGCTAGAATCCGCGCCCTCGCCAGATCCCGCGGAATTCCCATGCAACTCGATCAAGTCAAGGCGGTCGTCACCGGCGGCGCTTCCGGGCTCGGCTTCGCGGTCGCGAAGCATCTCGTCGCGCACGGCGCCAAGGTCGCGTTGCTCGACGTCAACGACGACAAAGGCCACGCAGCCGCGCAGCAGCTCGGTGCGGCGGCCAGCTATTTCCGCACCGACGTGGCCGACGAAAGCGGTGTCGCCGCCGCGTTGAAGGACGCCCAGGCGAAGCTCGGCGGCCTCAACACCGCGATCAGTTGCGCCGGCATCCTCGGCGCCGGCCGCGTGCTCGGCAAGGAAGGCCCGATGCCACTGAAGACGTTCGCGACCACGGTCACGGTCAACCTGATCGGCAGCTTCAACGTCGCCAAGGCGGCCGTCGACCTGATGCAGCACAACGCGCCCGGCGAGGATGGCGAGCGCGGCGTGATCATCAACACCGCCTCGATCGCGGCCTACGAAGGCCAGATCGGCCAGGCCGCGTACTCCGCATCGAAAGGCGGCGTGATCGCGATGACCCTGCCAATGGCGCGCGAATTCGCGCGCATCGGCGTGCG
>JBIODY010000080.1:0-8763 GCA_044445505.1 Lysobacterales bacterium | reverse complement strand
GGCCCAGGTTGGCGGGAGGCCCCCCCGCGGCCGTGGGGTGGGTACGCGAGCGGCGCGGGGGGGGGCAGGGCGGGGGAGAAGGGGGCCCGGCCCCGGGGACGCGCGGAATTATCGAGGGCGGGGGTGGTAGATGTGGGGGCGGGGTATCAGCCGCTAACAAATCCGATACCATTCGGGTTTAACCCCGCTCCCACAATGCAACTGCAAGATATGGATCGGGTGAGGTAAACGTGGCTGGCGGCAGAGAAATCAAAACCAAGATCAAGAGCGTGCACAACACCCGCAAGGTGACGCGTGCGCTCGAAATGGTCTCGGCATCGAAGATCCGCAAGGCACAGGACCTGATGAAGGCCTCGCGTCCGTATGCGCGCCTGATGCGCCAGGTCATCGGCCACCTCGCACGCGCGAATGTCGAATACAAGCACCCGTTCCTGATCGAACGCACCGAGATCAAGCGGGTCGGCTATGTGATCGTCTCGACCGATCGCGGCCTGTGCGGCGGGCTCAATTCGAACCTGTTCCGCAAACTGCTCGGCGAACTGCGCGCGTGGCAGGACAAGGGTGTCGAGATCGATGTGGTCTGCGTCGGCCAGAAGGCGACCCAGTTCTTCCGCCGCCTCAACGTGAACATGGCCGCCAGCGTGACCCATCTCGGCGAGAAGCCGCAGATCGCGCAGCTGATCGGCGTGATCAAGGTCATGCTCGACGCGTACACCGAAGGTCGCGTCGACCGCCTGAGCATCGCCTACAACGATTTCGTCAACACGATGACGCAGAAGGCGTCCGTGCACGCGCTGCTGCCGTTGCCGCCGTCCGATGATGAGCTGGCCACCACGCATGCGTGGGACTACCTCTACGAGCCGGACGCCGAGAGCGTGCTCGAGCACGTGCTGACGCGCTACATCGAGTCGCTGGTCTACCAGGCGGTGCTCGAGAATCTCGCCAGCGAGCACGCCGCGCGCATGGTCGCGATGAAGAGCGCGTCGGACAACGCGACCAAGGCGATCGACACGCTGACCCTGATCTACAACAAGGCGCGCCAGGCCGCGATCACCCAGGAAATCTCGGAGATCGTCAGCGGTGCGGCCGCTGTATAGGTGCGATCGTCCATGATCGCAGAGCAGAATCAAAAAGCGGCCATCCATGGCCGCGGGTTGTCTAAGCGATCATCCGTGATCGCGAGAATCAAACAGCAGCCATCCATGGCTGCACTTTTCATCAGAAGCGACGTTTCTCGGCGCTAAGTCGAACCTCGAAAGATTCATCCGGAGTCACATCATGAGCCAGGGCAAAGTCGTACAAATCATCGGCGCAGTCGTCGACGTCGAATTCCCGCGCGAGTCCGTGCCGAAGGTGTACGACGCGCTGAAGATCGACGGCATGGCGATCACTCTCGAGGTGCAGCAGCAGCTCGGTGACGGCGTCGTGCGCACGATCGCGCTCGGCTCGACCGATGGCCTCAAGCGCGGCCTGGTCGCGAACAACACCGGCGAAGGCATCAAGGTGCCGGTCGGCAAGGCGACGCTCGGCCGCATCATGGACGTGCTCGGCAACCCGATCGACGAAGCCGGCCCGATCGGAGCGAAGGAAGAGTGGGTCATCCACCGTCCGGCGCCGAAGTATGACGATCAGGCAGCAGCGAACGACCTGCTCGAAACCGGCATCAAGGTCATCGACCTGGTCTGCCCGTTCGCGCGCGGCGGCAAGGTCGGCCTGTTCGGCGGCGCCGGCGTCGGCAAGACCGTCAACATGCTCGAACTCATCAACAACATCGCGACCCAGCACGCGGGCCTGTCGGTGTTCGCCGGCGTCGGCGAGCGCACCCGCGAGGGCAACGACTTCTACCACGAGATGATCGAGGCCGGCGTCGTCAAGCTCGACGACAAGACCCAGTCGAAAGTCGCGATGGTGTACGGCCAGATGAACGAGCCGCCGGGCAACCGCCTGCGCGTCGCGCTGACCGGCCTCACCATGGCCGAATATTTCCGCGACGACATCGATCCGGCGACCGGCAAGGGCCGCGACATCCTGTTCTTCGTCGACAACATCTACCGCTACACGCTGGCCGGTACCGAAGTGTCCGCGCTGCTCGGGCGCATGCCGTCGGCGGTGGGTTACCAGCCAACCCTGGCCGATGAAATGGGCCGTCTGCAGGAACGCATCACCTCGACCAAGACCGGTTCGATCACGTCGATCCAGGCGGTCTACGTGCCGGCCGACGACTACACCGACCCGTCGCCAGCGACCACGTTCGCGCATCTGGATTCGACCGTGGCGCTGTCGCGCGAAATCGCCAGCCTCGGCATCTATCCGGCGGTCGACCCGCTCGCGTCGACGAGCCGCCAGCTCGACCCGCTGGTGATCGGCACCGAGCACTACGACATCGCGCGTCGCGTGCAGGGCACCCTGCAGCGCTACAAGGAACTCAAGGACATCATCGCGATCCTCGGCATGGACGAGCTTTCCGAGGAAGACAAGCAATCGGTCATGCGTGCGCGCAAGATCGAGAAGTTCTTTTCGCAGCCGTTCACCGTCGCCCAGGTGTTTACCGGCGCGCCCGGCAAGTACGTGACGCTGAAGGAAACCATCCGCGGCTTCAAGATGATCTGCGATGGCGAGTGCGACCACCTGCCGGAACAGGCGTTCTACATGGTCGGCGGCATCGACGAGGCGTTCGAGAAGGCCAAGGCGATGGAGAGCAAGGCGGCCTGAGGCTGCCTGGCGAGCGGTCCCGAGCCACAGCCGCCGCATCGCGCTTTTCCCGCTCACCGCGGGACCGCTCACCGAACCCACCAGTAGCGAGAATTTTCATGGCTTCGACAATCCGTTGCGACATTGTCAGCGCCGAGGAAGAAATCTTCCACGGCAACGCGCAGATGGTCATCGCGACCGGCGAACTCGGCGAGCTCGGCATCGCACCGCGCCACGCACCGCTGATCACGCGCCTGAAACCGGGCCAGGTGCGCGTGCAACTCGAGAACGGGGAGGAGCAGTTCTTCTACGTCTCCGGCGGCATCCTCGAAGTGCAGCCGAGCGTCGTCACCGTGCTTGCCGACACCGCGATCCGCGCGCGCGATCTCGACGAGGCCGCGGCACGCAAGGCGAAGGACGAAGCCGAGCGTATGCTCGCGAACCGTTCCGATGCGCTCGAAGTCGCGCAGGCGCAGGCGCAGCTCGCCCAGGCCATCGCCCAGCTGCAGGCGCTGGAACGCCTGCGGCGTTCGCTCAAGCACTGACCCGCGCAAACCCGTCGTTTTTGTTTTGACACGGATTAAAGGGTCCAACGCATTTGCTAGCGATAGACCCAATGCCGGGAGATGAAGAAGCTGCCGATCGAGAGCAGCGCATCGACCAGCGGCTTGCCGAGCCACGCGCCGCGCAGGCCGTAGACCACGTCGATCGCCGAGACCGCACTCGTGCTGAGCAGCGTCGTCGCGCTCCACCAAGTCGCATAGCGCGCGAACTGGCGCCAACCCGGGCCACCGCCGTCGCGCGCGAACGTGATGTTGCCGTTTAACCCGAAACCGAGCACTGCGCCGCTGATGCGGCCGGCGACGTTCGCGATCGCGATCGGCACGCCGGCACGGCTGAGCAACACCAGCATGCCCCAGTCGACCAGCCATTGCGCGATGCCGATCAGGACGAAGTGTCTGCCCTGGCGCAGCAGGCTCATCGCGGCACCTTTGCAGCAGACGGGGTCGCGTCGGGCAGCGACCACAACTCGGCTGTGCCGGCGGCATCGACGCGCAATGCGCCGCGCCAGTGCCGCAACGCCGCAGCGAGCGCCGGCGCGAACGTGGCAAGCACCAGGCTGTCGCCGAACCGGGCCCACGGCAACGCCGCCGCCATCCGCTCCAGCACCAGTCCGAACAGGCAGGCGATGACGCCCGCCCGGACGACAAGCGCCGGGCCGGCATGGCGAACGCGCGCGAGCATCCGGACGGTCCTCGGGATCACGAAACCGCGATCGTAGCAGCCGCCTGTGCCGGCCCTGCGATCTGCTGCCGCAACGCGCGGCTAACGTCGCACTCGCACGACACCGCGGCGCGCCCGTGGCAATATCGCGCCCCGCTCGCAACGGCTGTCCGCCTCCGCCCATGCACAAACGTTTCATCGGCGCTGCCCTGCTCGGGATTGCCAGCGGCTCGGCGCTGGCCCAGAACAGCGTCGGCTTCACGGCCCTGGATGGGTACGCAACCCTGCAGGCGGGCGGTGTCGTCGCGACCGTCAGCGGCGATGCGAACCGTAACGCGAGCGCATCGCTGCAATGGCGCGCACAGGGCGAAGGCGCTTACCGCGACGCCCATCCGCTGGTCCGCGTCGATGCGACGCATTTCGTCGGCAGCCTGTTCTGGCTGGAGCCCGGGCATGCCTACGATGTGCGCGTGACCCTCGCCGACCCGGACGGCACCGGCGCGACGCCGACGCGCAGCGCGAGCCTCGCGACCCGCGCCGAGGCGCCGGCCTTCGCGCCGCTGCGTACGCTGTATGTCGCGCCGAACGGCTCGGATGCGCACGACGGCAGCAGTCCGGCGCAGGCCATGCGGACGATCCAGCACGCCGCGAATCTCGCCCAACCCGGCGATCTGGTTTCCGTCGCAGCCGGTATTTATCGAGAAAGCGTCAGCGTGACGGTCGCCGGAGCGCCAGGCCAGCCAATCGTGTTTCGCGGTGCGCCCGGCGCGATCCTCGACGGCGCCGACGCCGCGATCGCCGGCGGAGTGAGCTGGAGCGATGCCGGCAATGGGGTCTGGTCGCATGCGACCGGTTTCGCGACCGCGCACGTGGTCAGCGATCAGGGGCGGCTGTTCCCGTACCCGAGCCTGGCGGACCTGCGCACCCTCGCAGCCGGCGCACCCGGCGGCTTCCATTTCGACGGCACCACATTGTCGGTGAAGTTCAGCGATGGCTCGGCGCCGGCGCAACGCCAGCTCGACGTCGCGCGCCTCGATGCGGGTTTTATCCTCGATGGGGTCGCCAACATCCGTGTCGAGAACTTCGAGATCCGCTATTACGGCAGCGACGCCTACGGCAAGGGGGTCTATCTGCGCCACACCGGCGACAGCAGCGTGAGCGGCAACCGTATCCACGACATCGGCAGCGCCGGCGTATGGATCAAGGGCGGCGAACGCAACCTGGTCGAGCACAACGACATCGGCGACAGCTCGATCTTCGGCTGGCCGTGGGCGCTGACCCACGACAGCAGCGCGCAGAACAGCGCGATCCAGCTCACCGACGATGCCGGCCGCGGCAACGTGATCCGCCGCAACCGGGTGCACGACACCTATGATGGCCTGCACCCGTGTGGTTCATCGCCACCGCCGGCCGGCTTCAGCAACGAAACCGACGTCTACGAGAACACGATCTTCCGGCACGCCGACGATGCGATAGAGGCAGAAGGTTATTGTGCGAACGTGCGCATCTGGGGCAACCGGATCAGCGACAGCCTGATGGCCTTCGCGGTCGCGCCGGCCGGCACCGGGCCGGTCTGGATCGTGCGCAACGGCGCCTGGAATCTCGGCAACACCCATTCCGCGCTGGTCGATGGCCAGGTTTCGAGCGGCATCAAGATCAACAGCGGCTACGCGACGCCAGTCGGCCCGCTGCTGGTCTACCACAACACGTTCCTGACCACGGTGCCGGATACCGACGCGCTGGTGTTGATGGATCCCGGCAACGCGACCAGCCTGACCAGTCGCAACAATGTGTACGCGGCGCCGGGCCGCGCGCTGACCAAGATCAACACGATCGCGCTCGATTTCGACTACGACGACCTGTACACGCCGCCGACATCGACCTTGGTGCGCTGGTATTCCACCAACTACGCCACGCTCGCCGCGTTGCAGGAGGGCGCGGGCCAGGAGTCGCATGGCATCTCGGCAGCGGTTGCGCTGGCCGATCCGGCACAAGGCGATTTCACGCCGGTTGCCGGCAGCGCGCTGATCGACCGCGGCATCGCGATTCCCGGCATCGACGATGGCTATGCCGGCTCCGCACCGGATCTCGGCGCGGTGGAACGCCGCGATGCGATCTTCGCCGACGGCTTCGACTGAGCACGGCGCGGGCCGGCGCCACGACCGTTTCCGGTTCGGCGCTGCGCCGGTCGTCATCGTCGCGGGCGACAGGCGTCGCCGAACGGGGGAGCAGCGGCGTGCCGGAATTGTCCCGGCGCGTCTAGAATGTGCGCTGCGTCTCACTCGGGGATTTTCGTGACCGCCACCCCTTTGCATGTGATCGTCCTCGCCGCTGGCGAGGGCAAGCGGATGAAATCGGCCAAGCCGAAGGTGCTGATGCCGCTCGCCGGCCGGCCGATGCTCGCCCACGTGCTCGATTCCGCACGCGCGCTGCAGCCCGCTCGCATCCATATCGTGCACGGCCATCTCGGCGAGCAGGTGCAGGCCGCGCTGACCGATCTCGGCGACCTCGCCTGGGTACACCAGGCCGAACAGCGCGGCACCGGTCACGCGGTCAGGCTCGCGATGCCCGGCGTGCCCGAGGACGCGCGCGTGCTCGTGCTCTACGGCGACGTGCCGCTGATCCGCACCGACACCCTGCGCAAGCTGCTCGCGCTGGAGACGCCGCTGGCAGCGCTGGTGACCCAGCTCGACAATCCCTACGGCTACGGGCGCGTCGTGCGCGACGGCATCGGCCGCGTGCGCGCGGTCGTCGAGGAGAAGGACTGCACGCCCGAACAGCGCGCGATCACCTGGGTCAACAGCGGCATCCTCGCCGCCGATGCGCGCCGCCTGCGCGTGTGGATCAACAACCTCACCGACGCGAACGCGCAGCGCGAGTATTACCTGACCGACGTGTTCGCCCAGGCCAACGACGAGGGCGAGCCGGCCGAGGCGAGCCCTTGCGGGAATCCGCAGGAAGTGTTCGGGGCGAACGATCCCTGGCAGCTCGCCGGCCTGGAACGCATGTACCAGCGCCTGCGCGCGACGCACCTGGCTGCGGCCGGCGTGCGCTTCGCCGATCCGGTGCGCTTCGATAACCGCGGCGACGCGCGCGTCGGCCGCGACGTCGAGATCGACATCGACGTGATCCTCGAAGGCCTCGTCGAACTCGGTGACGAGGTGCGCGTCGGGCCGTACTGCCGCATCCGCAATTCCACGCTGGCCGCCGGCACGGTCGTGCACTCGCATTGCAACCTCGATGGCGTGGTCACCCACGGTCCTTGCGACATCGGCCCGTTCGCGCGCCTGCGCCCCGGGACCGAGCTCGCCGCGCACACGCACATCGGCAATTTCGTCGAGACCAAGAAGGCGCGTTTCGGCGAAAACTCCAAGGCCAATCACCTGAGTTACATAGGCGACGCCGAGATCGGCAGCGACGTGAACATCGGCGCCGGAACGATCACCTGCAACTACGACGGCGCCCGCAAGCACGTGACCACGATCGAGGACGGCGTCTTCATCGGCTCGAACAGCTCGCTGGTCGCGCCGGTGCACATCGGCAGGGACGCGACGATAGGCGCCGGTTCGGTGATCGGCAAGGAAGCGCCCGCCGGCGAACTCAGCCTGACGCGGGCGAAGCAGACCACGGTGCCGGGGTGGCAGCGACCGAAAAAGGGCTGAGGAATCTAATGGCGCGGCGCGATGCCGAGCGCCTTCTCGATCGCCGCCGGATCATAGACCTTGCCGTTCTTGACTACGGTCGCGATGTTGCGAATGTCGGCGATGTCCTTCGCCGGATCGCCGTCCACCAGGATCAGGTCCGCATAGCTTCCCGGCATGACCACACCGCGCTCGCGCTCGACGCCCATCACCTGCGCCGAGGTCAGCGTGGCCATGCGCAGAACCTCGGCCGGCGCGATGCCGGCGCGTACGTAGAGTTCGAGTTCGTGGTGCAGCGTGTAGCCGGCAAGCGCATCGGTGCCGGGGATGATCGTGACGCCGGCGTCGTGCAGCGCCTTCAACAATTTCAGCATCGCCGGGAATGCGGCGCGGTAGGCGTCTTCCTTGTCCTTCGGCACCTCGAGCGCGCCGCTCAGCAGACCGCGGCGGATCTGCGGCGGGAAACGCGGCGCAATCGCTTCGAGGCCCGGCGTGAGCGCTTTCGGATCGCCGCAGAACAGCGCCTCGAACACGTTCATGGTCGGGTCGAGCACGGTATGGTGCGCTTTCAGGAACGCGATGAACTCGCGCACCTCCGGCTTGTCCGGGGTGAATTCGCGCGCATGCTCGGCGACCTTGATGAAGCGGTCGCGGTTGCGCGTTTCCTTGACCTCGGGCCAGAGGAAATTGAGCTCGATGAAGTTGAGGTGCTGGATCTCGTCGGCGCCGCCCTCGACGAACTGGCGCGCCGACATGAATGCCGGCACGTGCCCGCTGACGCGCAGGCCGCGCTCGTGCGCGCGTTCGGCGATGACCGGCATCAATTCCGGCTTCACCGAGGAGTAGATCTTGATCTGCGCGTAGCCGTGATCGGCATACCAATCGACGTCCTTGATCGCGTCGGCTGGGTTGTCGACGCGCATCTTGGTCGGGCCGGCGAACTCGCCGGTGCCGTCGATGATGCCGGCCTTGAGCACGCGCGGGCCGATCTCGGTTCCGGCGTCGAAGCGGGCGACACGTTTCAGGAACGCATCGGTGTCGTTGGCCATGTCGCGGGCGCTGGTCACGCCGCTGGCGATGTCGAGCACGCCGTCGATCTCGCCGAAATGCTGGTGGTTATCCCACAATCCGGGCATCAGGAAACGGCCGTGCGCATCCAACGTCTCCGCACCGGCAGAGGCCTTCAACTGCGTATCCGGCGCGACGC
>JBIODY010000079.1:0-8887 GCA_044445505.1 Lysobacterales bacterium | reverse complement strand
GCGTGCGCGGCAACGGCCGGATCGCGCTCGACGCGCTGCCGGTGCTGGTCAATGCGATGCTGTGCGGGTTGTTCGCGCGCACCCTGCGGCGCGGTCACCGACCGCTGATCGCGCGTGTGATCGGCGTGCTCGAAGACCCAACGCGGCTCGCGTTGCCGCGGGTCGCCGGCTACGCGCGCGCACTGACCCTCGCGTGGGCGCTGCTGCTCGGTACGCAGGCGCTCGTGCTCGCCGTGCTGGTCGCTTGCGCGCTGCCGAACGGCGCGCTGGCGACATTCGGCGTCGCGCCGCCGGTTGCGCTTTCCGGCGCCGGCTGGCGCTGGTATCTGCACGCCGGCAGCTATGCGCTGGTGCCTGCGTTCCTGGTCGTCGAATATGTGTTCCGGCGCGGCTACCTGCGGAATATTCCGCACGCGCCGTTGCCGCAATTCCTGGCCCGGCTGGCGCGGCGCTGGCCGTCGCTGCTGCGCAGCGTTGCCGACGATGCGCGTGCGGCATGAGCGAGACCCGCGCGAGCTTTCGCATCGAGGCGGCGCATGCATGCTTGTCCGGACATTTTCCGGGGCGGCCGGTGGTGCCGGGCGTGGTCCTGCTCGATCGCGTCGCCGCGGCGCTGGAGCATGCCGGTGCCGGTCGCCTGCGCCGCATCGGCGTGGTCAAGTTCCTCGCCCCGCTGCTGCCGGAGCAGGACGTCGAATTGCGCATCGCGCGCGATGGCGCGCGCGTGCGTTTCCGCATCGAACGCGACGGAACGCCGATCCTGAGCGGGGAAGGGGAATTGGAATGAGTCGGCACTGGAGCGAACGCCCGGAGGGCGGGGGCCGTTTCGCGATCTGGCTGATCCGCGCGATCGGCCTGCATCTCGGCCGCGGGGTCGCGCGCCTGATCCTGTATCCGATCACGTTGTACTTCTACCTGCGCCGGCCGTTCGAGCGCCGCGTTTCCTACGAGTTCCTGCAGCGCGCTTTCGGCAAGCCGGCCAGCGCGTGGCAGGTCATGCGCCACATCCACCGCTTCGCGGGGACGCTCCTCGATCGGGTGTTCCTGCTCAGCGACCGCTTCGCGCGTTTCGACGTGCGCATGCACGGCCTCGACGAGCTCACCTCGCGGATCCGGCCGGAGCGTGGCGTGCTCCTGCTCGGTTCGCACATCGGCAGTTTCGAAGTATTGCGCGTGGCCGCAAGCGAACGCCCGGACGTCGACGTGCGCGTCGTGCTCGATACCCAGAAGACCCCTGCGCTGACCGAGCTTCTGCATGCGATCAATCCGGCGATCGGCCGCAATGTGATCGATGCGTCGCGACCGAGCACCGACATCGTGCTTGCGCTTGGCGAGGCGATCCGCGAGGGTTCGCTCGCCACCCTGCTCGCCGATCGGGCGCGGCCGCACGAGGCGACTATCGTCGTGGACTTTTTCGGAGCGCCGGCCGCATTTCCGGTCGCGCCTTTCCTGATCGGTTCGATATTGAAGGCGCCGGTCGTGCTCTGCTTCGGCATGTACCGCGGCGGCAACCGCTACGATCTGTACTTCGAACCGTTCGCCGATGCGCTCTCGCTGCCGCGCCGCTCACGCGAGACCGAGCTGCGCGCAGTCGTGCAACGCTACGCGACCCGGCTCGAGCATCATGTGCGCGAAGATCCCTACAACTGGTTCAACTGGCATGATTTCTGGAAACTCGAACCCGTCGGCGCTGCCGCGACTGCTGATGCGGGCGCTTTGCGCGAGCGCGATCTGGCTGGCGCTGCCGTGCCCGGCGGCGTCGCCTGAGGCCGCGCCGCCGGCGCCCGACGCGAAGGCGCTGGTCGCCTCGCTCGCGCGCGTGGCGCCGGCGCGCACCGCATACACCGAAGTGCGTTTCTCCAGTCTGCTCGAGCGTCCGTTGATCCTGCGCGGCGAACTGGAATATCTCGGCCCCGGCAAGCTCGGCAAGCGCGTCGACACGCCGTACCGCGAACAGACCCGAATCGCCGACGGCGAGGCGACCGTGCAGCGCGGAGAGCGCGCGCCACGCACGTTCTCGCTCGGCCAGGCGCCGGAACTCGAAGGCTTCCTGCGCGGCTTCGTGGCGCTGCTCGGCGGTGACGCGGCCGCGCTCGCGCGCGATTTCGACTTGTCCAGCAGCGTCACCGCGAACGGCTGGCAACTGCGCCTGAAGCCGCGTGACAGCCGCCTCGCGCGGCGCATCCTCGCGGTCGAGGTCGATGGCGCCGGCAACGCGCCGCGTTGTTTCCTGACTCGCGACGCGGATGGCGACGTCAGCGTGCTGCTGGTCGATGCGCTCGCCGGCGTGAAACTGCCGTCGCGACCGTCACAAGCGCAGATCGATGCGCTGTGCCGTGGTCCAGGCACGCCATGAGCGGCGAGGCGTGGTGAAGCCGACGCTGCGCTGGACCGTGCTCGCGGGATGGCTGCTCGCGCTCCTCGCGCTGGCCGCGTTTGCGATCCATGGCCTGCGCATCAGCAGCGATCTGCGCAGCTTCATGCCGCCGCCGCAGACCGCCGACCAGAAATTGCTGATGGACCAGATCGGCGAAGGTCCCGGCTCGCGCTTGCTGCTGGTCGCGATCGACGGCGCGCCCGAGGCGCAGCTCGCCGAACTCAGCCGCGGCCTCGCCGACAAACTGCGCAGCGACACGCATTTCGAGCAGGTCGTGAACGGTGCATTCGATGCGTCCCTGCTCGGCGATCGCTGGCTGCCCTATCGCTATCTGCTGTCGCCGACGCTCGACCGGCACCCGCTGGATGCGACGTACCTGCGCGAGCAGCTCGAACAGCGCGTCGAGGATCTCGCTTCGCCCGCGGCCACGCTGCTGAAGCCGCTGCTGGCGCGCGATCCGACATTGGAGACGCTGGTCCTCGCCGAGCGCTGGTCGCCGCCGAAGCCGCCGGCGCTGCGCGACGGCGTCTGGTTCTCGTCGGACGGTGCAGCACTGCTGCTCGCCGAAACGCGCGGCGCCGGCTTCGATCCGGCCGCGCAGGGCGCCGCAATCGATGCGCTCGAAGGCGCGTTCCACGCGTTGCCGGATGCCGGCGCGGCGAAACTCACGCTCAGCGGCCCCGGCTATTTCAGCGTGCTGATCAGCGCGAAGACGCGTGCCGAGGCGGATCGCATCGGCGCGGTCAGCACGCTCGGCTTCATCCTGCTGCTGCTGCTCGCGTATCGCAGCGTTGCATCGCTGCTGCTCGCGGCATTGCCGGTGCTGAGCGGCGGCCTCGCCGGCCTGTGTGCGCTCGCACTCGGCTTCGGCAGCGCGCACGGGATCACCCTCGCGTTCGGCTTCACCCTGCTCGGCGTCGCCCAGGAATATCCGATCCGCGTGCTCAGCCATCGCCGCGCCGGCGAGGATGCAGTCGCCAGCGTGTGCGCGCTGTGGCCGCTGCTGGCGACCGCGATCGCCTCGGCCGCAATCGCGTATCTCGCGTTCTTCGTGTCCGGCGTCGCCGGCCTGCAGCAACTCGCGGTATTCACGATCGTCGGCCTGCTCGTCGCCGGACTCGCCACGCGCTACCTGTTGCCGCGCGTGTTGCCGGCGCGCTTTCGCGACGTCGCCGGCAGCCCCGGTCTCGCCGCCGCGGTTGCGTTCATCGATCGGCTGCCGCGTCCGCGCTGGCTGCCGTGGCTGCTGCTCATCCTGGCGCTCATCGCGCTGTGGCGCGCGCCCGGACCGATGTGGCAGAACGATCTCGCCGCGCTGACTCCGGTGCCGCCCGAGCTGCTGCTGCGCGACGCGAAACTGCGCGGCGAACTCGGTGCGCCGGATGTGCGCTATCTGCTGGTGCTGCACGCCGCCGATGCGCAGGGTGTGCTTGCGTTGTCCGAACAGCTCGAGCCGCAGCTCGATGCGCTGGTCGTGCAGGGCGTGCTCGATGCGGTGGAGCTGCCGAGTCGTTACCTGCCGAGCATGGCCACGCAACGCGCACGCCAGGCAGCCTTGCCCGACCATGCGACCCTGGCGGCCGCGCTCGCCGAGGCCAGTCGCGATCTGCCGTTCCGCAGCGATCTGTTCGAGCCGTTCCAGCATGATGTCGAAACGGCGCGAACCCTGCCGCTGCTGACGGTGCCTGAGTTCGAGCGCTCGCCGTTCGGCGCGCGGCTCGCATCGATGCTGGTGAAGCGCGACGATGGCTGGCTCGGCCTCGCCACGCTGTCCGGCGTGCACGACGCCGACGCGCTGAACGCGTTCGCCGGATCGACGCATGGCGGCGCGCGCCTGCTCGACCTCAAGGGCGCGTCGGAATCGCTGGTGATTGCGTATCGCGAACGTATCCTGCGCGCGCTCGTCCTGGCGCTCGGCCTGCTCGGCGTCACGGTGATGGTTGCGCTGAGGAGCGCGCGCCGCGCCTTGCATGTGCTCGCGCCGATGTCGCTCGCGACCTTGCTGGTGCTGGTCGTCGAACGCGCGAGCGGCATCTCGCTGTCGCTGTTCCATCTGGTCGCGCTGACCCTCGCCGCGGGTCTCGGCCTGCACTACGCGTTGTTCTTCGAACGCCCGGTCGCCGACGCGGCGGAAGGCCGGCGCACTTTGCATGCGACGATCGTCTGCGTGCTGTCCGCGTTGCTGGTATTCGGCATGCAGGCTTGGTCGTCGCTGCCGGTGCTGCGCGCGATCGGCCTCACCGTCGCGCTCGGCGTCGGCTTCCACTTCTGCCTGTCGATCCTGATGGCGCGCGAGCACCGGGACCGCGACTGATGCTGGCCAAAGCCGATTGGGCGATGCTGATTCCGCATCGCGACGCGATGTGCCTGCTCGACACGGTCGTCGCCTGGGACCGGACCGGCATCCACGCGCGCAGCGAATCGCACCGGCGTGCCGACAATCCGCTGCGCAGCGACGATCGCCTGCGCGCAGTGCATCTGTGCGAATACGGCGCGCAGGCGATGGCCGTGCACGGTGGCCTGATCGCGCGTGCGGCGGGAGTCACGGCCGCGCCGGGCTACCTCGTTTCGTTGCGCGCGGTCGAACTGCTGATCGATCGCATCGACGAGCTTGCCGGCGCGATCGATGTGCACGCCGAGCGACTGCTCGGCGGCGAAGCCAGCTGGCAATACGCGTTCCGCGTCGAGCACGCGGGCAGGCTGCTCGCGAGCGGGCGCGCGGCGGTGATCGCTGCGGCGCGCGAACCGCGAAGCCCCGGCAGCTAGGTAGCGTGTAGGTAGCGTGCCACGCGACCGCCGCGCTGCACACCAGGATTCATGCCCGACGCACGCACTCGCGCGCGATGGCGGCGGCAGTACGCAACCCGCTACGCGCATATCACTCCTGCTCGAAGCGCGCGATCTCGTCGAGTTGCGCCTGCGCCCGGCGCAGGCTGGCACCGGTCATGCTGTCATGCATGAATTTCGCGAGGCGTGGCCGGCGCGGATCGCGCGACCAGCGCTGCAACCACCAGGTCGCGAGCAAGCCGGCCACGCCGATGGCCGTTCCGCCGTAGATCACCGAGGGTGCGTTGGCGTACAGGTCCGCACCGAACACGGCCATGAAGAACATCATCATCAGCGGCACCCACAGCAGCCACCATGAGAGGCCTGCGAGCATGCCGTTGCGGACGTGGAAGCGGCGCAGTTGGGCGAGCTGCTTCTGGATCGCGAGCACCGGCGCGGCGTAGTCGATACGGCCGATCAAGCCCAGGGTGATGCCGCCGAGGCCGATCGCCGCGACGCCATAGGCATGCACGATGAGGCCGGCCGCCAGCAGATGCGGCACATTCCGATGCGCGGTCCAGAAAGCCACTGCCGCCAGCACCAGCAGCAGGCCGCACAGCATCTGCACGATCTGCCCCCAGACCAGCGGACGCAGCCGCGAGCGCGCCTGGTCGAGCCGGCGTTCGGTGAAGACGCGCAGGTTCAGTGCGTTCTGCTGCTGCAGGCGGCGATCCAGGGTCCGCCACGCGACTTTGAGTTCGTCGAGTTCCATGATCGATTCCATGTCAGTTGTTTCCGATGTTGTTGCGGATGCGGGTTTTCAGCCGGCCGATCCTGGTCGCCACATTGGTCTCGCTGATGCCGAGGATCTGCGCGATCTCGCGCTGGCTTTTCTCGTCGAGGTAGAGCAGCAGCAGGGCGCGGTCGAACGGGTCCAGTTGCGCAATCACGCGATACAGCGCGCGGATACTGTCGTCGGCCTCGCGCGTGGCCTCATCGTCGTGGCCTGGTTCACTCTCGATCTCGTCGAGCGCCAACGCCTGACGGGCCGGATGATGGGTGCCGCGCGCGAACGAGATCGCGACATTCAAGGCGATGCGGTACATCCAGGTCGAGAACGGCCGATCCTGATCCCAGGCGGGAAACGCCTTCCATAACCGAGCGCAGATTTCCTGGGCCAGATCGCGCCGGTCTTCGGCATGCCGGCAATAGGTGTTCGCGACCTTGAGCACGACGCCGCGATGGCGCTCGAGCAGCACGCCAAAGCGTTCGTGCGATGAATCCGTCGTCATCCTGGCCTGCACCATGTCCACCACGCCCGCTCCGATCCTGTGCCTCGCTAGTGATACGCACGCGGGCGCGAAATATCACAGGCTCGCAGCGTACCTTGCCGCACGCAAGGCGAGGGCAGGCGATCCCGCGCTGGTCGCCGGCTGCGCAGGCACGCCCCGCGCGGCTGTCGAACTCAGAAGCCGGCGATGGCGTCGCGCTGCAGATGCGCGGCGATGTCGGCGACATCCGGGTCGCGCGCGAACGCCGGCACCGGCGCAATCCGCTGGGCGCCGGCCCAGTCCTGCGGCGCCGGCCGTGTCGACAGACCGAGCGCACGCCACCACGACGCAAACGGCCGCGTGCGCGCACCTGCGAAGCGCGCGAGCAGCGCATCCGCGCGACGACCACCGAGGCCCGGAACCACGGCGAGATCGGCACGCGTCAGGTCGAGCCAGTCGACCACGCCGTCGATGCGTCCGGCATCGATCAGCGCGCGCCAGGTTTTCACGCCGATACCGCCGAGATCGAGGCCGTGCTTTCCGCCGAGCCATATCAGCCGGGCGAGGAATTGCTCCTCGCAGCCCGCGACGGGATGCCAGCAACTCGCAGTGTCGTGACCGCGCGCATCCGGCACCTCGATCGACAGCCGTTGCTGCGCGCGCACAACCACCGCGTCGAGGCGCGGGATGGTCAGGCCCGCCAGGGTCAATGCAACCTGGTCGCCCGGGCGGATGTCGAGCTTGCGCCAGCGGCCGAGCGAGCCGACGTTGACCCGGCGGATCACCCGATCGTCGAGCCGCACCGGTTCGAGTTCGAGCACCGGCGTGATGCGCCCGCTGCGGCCGATGCGAAACTCGACCGCGCGCACCTGCGCGAGCGCCTGCGCCGGCGGATACTTCCATGCGATCGCCCATGCCGGCGCATGCGCGCGCCATGTCGAAGCCGGCGGCCGATGGCCCTGGCGCACGACGATGCCGTCGGCCGCGAACGGCATCGGCGCGTGATACCAGTGCTCGCGCGCGGCGCGCACCTCGGCCATGGTCGCGACCGCAAGCGTATCCGCGGCCGCATCGGCGAAGCCGAACGCACGCAGGCCCGCGAGTCGCGACGGCATGTCGGAGGGCCCGCTCGGCCAGTCCCAGACGAACAAACCGATGCGTTGCGTGGTCGCCGCATCCAGCGCCTCGCGCGCCAGCGCACCGGCGACCCTGGAACGCGCGCCGGCACTGCCTTGCGTGGCTTGCACGTGGGCGTCGAGGCGCCACACCAGCTCGCCCTGCAGAATCACGCGGGAGGGCGCATTCGGCAGACGTTTCGGCACCGCAGCCACGTCCTTCAGCTTTGCGGTCCAGTCCGCGCCGCGTTCGCCATCGCCGCGGCTGACCGCGAGACGCAATGCGCCGTCGACATACAGCAAAGTCACGGCGACGCCATCGGCCTTCGGCTGCACCCACAAGTCGCGATCGCCGCGCGCCTGCATCCATGCCGCGAGCGCGTCGGCATCGGCGACTTTGGCGAGCCCGGTCTGTGCGACCGGTGCGCGCACGTTGCCGCGCGTGCCGAGCAGCGCGTCGGTCGGTGCGGGCGCCTGCGCCGGAAAGCAGTCGCGCCACTGCGCGTAGCGTGCGCGTGCCTGGTCGTACAGGCTGTCGTCGATCGGCGAGACGCCGTCGCGGTGATAGGCCAGATCCCACGCCTGCAACTGGCGATCGAGCGCGCCCAGTTCCTCGCCCGCGCGCTGCGGCGGCCACGCCGGACATTCGTCGGCACCGGCCCGGGACACGACGATCAGCAGCAGCAACAGCGCGAGGGAGTGACGCATGCGATGGCCCATTGAGCGACCCGGCCAGCGTAGGCAACCACCGCCGCGCGTGCGACAGCGGGACTGCGCGAAGTCGTGTAGGAATTCGGCGCGAGCGGGCTGGGCGGGATCGGCATGCGCGGCACGAATTCGCGCGATGAGCGCAGCTGTTGCACACTCGCGCGCATGACCGAAAAACCCTATTCCGCCGCCTGCGAGCGCAACCGCAGGCCGATCCTCGCGCTGCTGCGCGATTTCTTCGCTGACCGCCACCGCGTGCTCGAGATCGGCAGCGGCACCGGCCAGCACGCGGTGCATTTCGCCGCGGCGCTGCCGGAGCTGGTCTGGCAAACCTCGGATCGCGCCGGGAACCTCGCCGGCATCCGGCTGTGGCTCGATGAAGCGGCTTTGCCGAACACGCCGGCGCCGTTGACGCTCGATGTCGCGACCGGTCCGTGGCCGCGCGGTGCATTCGATGCGGTGTTCAGCGCGAACACGCTGCACATCATGGGCTGGAGCGAAGTCGAAGCGCTGTTCGCCGCGTTGCCGCGGGTGGCAACCGCCGATGTGAAACTCGCGATCTACGGTCCGTTCAACGTCGACGGCCGCTTCAGCAGCGACAGCAACGCCGCATTCGACGCATCGCTGCGTGCGCGCGCGCCGCAGATGGG
>JBIODY010000078.1:0-8910 GCA_044445505.1 Lysobacterales bacterium | reverse complement strand
ATATCCACGCGGCGGATGTTCGAACCCGTCACGGTGATCGTTTCCAGCTTCTGGCTCTGCGTGTCCTGAGCCGCGTCCTGCGCCATCGCGGGCATCGCGAATGTGCCGGCCGCCAGCGTCGCCCCCGCGATTCCGTACAGGTGCAGACCGCGTCGGATCGCATCTCGGAGCAGCATATTTGTCATGTTTTTTTCTCCAGTCATGAAGCAGACAAGGCGACCGCAACGGGCGCCGCTCTCTGCTCGAACCTTAAAAACCCGTGAAGCCACTCCGTTGCCATTGGTGGGCAAGCCGCGTTGCCGCGATTGCCGTTTCGCCTCAGCGAGCCATCGCGAAAGAGGCACCGCTGCCGCCTTGTCGACGCGCCGCGCCCGCGGTCATCCCGAAACGCTGCCGGAACAGGCGCGAGAATGCGCAGCGATTTTCGAAGCCGCTGGCCAACGCGATCTCGGAGATCGCAAGCGGGCTCGCGCGCAGCAGGCAGCGTGCACGCTCCAGGCGCTGGCGCACGAGACAGGCATGTGGCGTTTCCTCGTACGCGGCACGGAACGCGCGGATGAAATGCCACGACGAATAGTTCGCCATGCGCGCGAGCGCCGCATTGTCGATGTCGAGGTGACAGTTGCTGGCCAGATAGTTGCGCACGCGCTGCAGGCGCACGAACACCTGGCGACGCTGTGCGTAGGTGCGTCCCGGACAACGTGCGATCGCCGCGGCAAAGCCGCCCTGCATTGCGGCGAGACGATCGATCAGCGCTTCGACCGCAGCGGCAGCCTCGCCTCGCGCAGCGGCGCGGGCGAGCGCGATCGCGCTGCGCCGAAGGTCGCGATCGGCGGCATGCCGCGCCGGCATCAGCACAGGATCGAGCAGCGGCGAGGCGGACTGCGTTTCCAGCAGCCGTCGCCAGAGCGAGGGCGTGCCGAGCAGCGCGACCCAGAGCGCATTGCCGCGGCCGACCACCTGCAGGCGCGGCTCGGCTTCGGTGATGCGGACTTCGCGCGCCGTCAGCAGACTGTCCGTGGCGACGCCGAACTGGACGCGCCCGCGCAACGGAAGCCAGATGCCGGTGACCGCTCCCTCGACGCGCAATACGCAGCCGCGCCCGCCGCCGACGATCGCTGCCAGGGCGGGTTCGCCGGATGCAGCCAGGGCCGTCGCCTGCAGGTCGAGGCTGGCGCCGTGGCCGAGACGATGAATGACAGTGCGCATATGGTCTCCTCTTGTGGTGCATGCCTGCGTTGATAGGCGACCCGGGCCGCGCAGTCAGGAAATTCTTGCGAATTCGCAATGAAATCCTGCGGTGAAAATTCCGAAGCTACATCGATCAATGCCTTGCACGTGGCTCGCAGCGAGATTCGCCGCCGGAGCGCTGCCTCGGAAGCTCCACTTGCGCGAAAACGCCTGGTCCGGTTCGAGGCAGCGCTCGAGCGTGCGCCGGATCTCCGTCGACGCGCGGTCTCGAGAGGGCACCGCACGCAGTCGAAAGTGCAGAACTTTCCGTGCGTCGATCGATCTGTTCATGGAGCGCCAAACCTGATGCGCATGACCGGCAGTGTGCTGATGGCTCGACATGAACAATTCGTCCACTGTAAAACCATGAATGTCGAACATCAGGTGGATGCCGCGCGGCGCCGCGGGTGCGCCGGAGATTCGCTGTCCGGTGCGCAGCCGCGGCAACCCATCGGTGAAATGCGCGGACTATGCTCGCGCCTACTTTCCTGTTCGCACGTGTCCACGATGCGCTCGTTACTGTTTGCCTTGCCGCTCGCGCTGCTTGCAACTGCCGTCAATGCGACGTGTATCGCGGACAGCGCCGCGGAACGGCCGCATCTGGTCGAGCTGTACACCTCGGAAGGATGCAGCTCGTGTCCGCCGGCCGAGCGCTGGCTGAGCACGCTGCGCAGCAGCACGAATTTCGTCGCCCTGGAATTCCACGTCGACTATTTCAACGACCAGGGCTGGCGCGATCCGTATTCGGATGCGCGTTACACCGCGCGCCAGAAGGCACTCGCCAAACATGGCACGCGCGACCAGGTCTACACGCCTCAGGTCGTCGTCGATGGCCACCCGTGGAAGACCTGGCCGAAAGGAGCGCCGCCCGCGCTGACCGAGGCGCCGGCGCCGGCAGTGAAGCTCGAGGTCACACCCGGCAGCGATCTGCAGATCGCACTCAGCACGCCAGCCGGAACGCCCGACGACTACCGCTTCTTTGTCGCGCTCAGCCAGGACGGAATCCACAGCGCGGTGGGTGCCGGCGAGAACCGCGGCAAGCGGCTCGATCACGATCAGGTCGTGCGCGACTACGCTGGGCCGCTCGCGCTGCCGCAAGCCAGCGCGACCCTGCATCTGCCCAGGGACTTCGACGCGGCCAACAGTGCCGTGGTCGCGTTCCTGCAGGATCAACGCAACGGAGATATCGCGCAGGTCGTGCGGCTGCCGCTGAAGGAATGCCATCCATCGAGCCACACCTGATCGAATGAAGGGAAGTTCCCGCCGAACGATTCTGCGTGCCTTCGCCGGCGCCGCTGCAAGCGCCGCCTTTTCACGCGCGTTGCCTGCTTCGGCACGCACTCCCGGAAGAGTCATCGCGGAAACCGCGAACAATGCTGCGGTCTTCTGCCTCGTACACGGTTCCACGCAGGGTCCGGGCGGCTGGGACTTCCTGAGTGCGCAATTGCGCCAGCGAGGTCATCGGGTCATCACACCCGGAATTCCGCTCGACGACGCCGATGCCGACGCGGCCGCCTGCGCGCGATCGATCATCGATGCGCTGTCGGAACATCCGGCCGGCACGATAGCCGACGTCACTGTCGTGGCTCATTCGATCAGCGGACTGTTCCTGCCCCTGGTCGCCGGCAACGCACGCGTCGCACAACTCGTATATCTCGCCGCCGCGGTGCCGAAGCCCGGGAGCAGTTTTCGCGAGCAATTCGACGCTACGCCCGATATGTACAATCCCGAGTGGATTGCAGCGGGGCGCAGGATCGCAAGCGACGATCGGGAAGCAATCCGGTTCCTCTATCACGACTGCTCGCCTGCGGTCATTCGAAGAGCGCTGGCGGAACGGATCGAGTTTCGCGCCACACGCCTTTGGTCCGAACGGTTTGCACTCACGGCACAGCCCGCAATATCCACGCGCTACGTGGTCTGCAGTCTGGATCGCACGTTCACGCCGGCATGGATGCGCAGGACGGCCAGGCAGACGCTGGGAATCGCGCCGCTGGAACTGTCGGCGGGACATTGTCCATACCTGTCGCAGCCGCGGCAGCTGGCTGAGATGCTCATTGAAGAAAGCAGGACGATCGTGCGGCAGAACGTCGTGCGGGATCCTCGCGACCGGTCAGTGGGCTGAACTGCAGCCTCGGCCACCAGACGGCCCCGGACGACTCGGCCTCATTCAGGCGCGCATGGATGTTCCGGACACCGCATAGTCAAATGCGGCGCCGATATGAATCGCGCGGGTGTTCATATACGTGAGGCCATTGAAGTCGAATAGCGGAAGGTTTTTTTGCTCTGGAAAAGCCAGCGCCAGCTCCGTGCATGCAAGACACACGACAGGTTGCGTGGCGAACCGCGGTTTGAACGAATGCCTGGCGATCCTGTCGATCCGCTCTGCGGCCTCGTCGAGCTCGTCTTGTTGCAGCTCGGCGATCAGCTCGGTGGTCGAGGCGAGTGCCGCTTCGCCCTGCGGACTGGCCGCTTCGACACCACTTTCCACAAACGCCTCGCGGAATTTTCCCGATCGCATGGTCACGGCCGTGCCCAGGATGAGAACCTGCCTGGCCTCGATCCGCGCGCATTCCCTGGCAACGACGTCGAACAGGTTGATGACCGGAATGCCGATGCCGCGCACGATCGCGGCAAATCGATGGTGGGGCGAGCTGCTCGCGATGACCGCGAATTCCGCGCCGCTCGCCTCGAGACGCAGAAGCGCGTCGCGGTGGTACTCGTCGAATCGCGACCAGGAGGCTTCATCGCCGTCGACGCCGAGGTATGCGATGGCCTTGCGGAGATCCAGCGACTCGATGCTCATCTCCGGCATCGTCGCCGCGCCCGGCAGGTTGCGCGACGCATGCAGCCTTTCACTGCGACGACAGATCTCCGAGTAGTAGTCCGCGGTTGATTGCCACGCCACACCACCCACGATGCCGATCTTCTTCATCGGACTGTTGATTCGCCGGTGGTCCATGGCGCGGGCGTGGCGCGCATCATGGCGTGAACATCGCGCTGATATCCCGGTAGCTGACCGCATCGCTTGCAAAAGAAAAGGTGCCGTGTTCGCGCATCTCCCGCGCGGCGCGAAGAAACGCGCCAAGCGACACACGCGACAACGCGCTGCCGACGCTGACGCGCTTGACGCCGATGGCCGACAAGGTTGCCAGATCGAGCTGAACACCCTGCAGGCCCATCAGCACATTGACCGGGCGATCGACGGCACGCACCACCGCGGCAATGTCGTCCGCGCTGGTCAGGCCGGGCGCGTAGAGAACATCCGCACCCGCTTCCTGATAGGCCTGCAGGCGCTCGATCGTGTCCCCGAGATCCGGCCGACCGAGCAGATGGTTTTCCGCGCGCGCGGTCAACGTGAAGGGAAAAGGCAGGGCGTGCGCCGTCTCCGCCGCGGCGCGGACTCGTTCGATCGCGTGCTCGCGCGCATATATCGGATGATCCGCGCGCCCGCTCGCATCTTCGATCGAGCCGCCGACGACGCCCGCAGCCGCGGCGAGCCGGATCGTTTCCGAGACGGCTTCGGCGGCGTCGCCGTAGCCGTTCTCCAGATCGGCGCTGACCGGCAGTTCGCTGGCCGCCGCGATCGCGGCCACGTGCGCGATCATCGTGTCCCGCGCTACCGAGTTATCGCGCCGGCCGACCGAAAACGCGTAGCCGGCACTGGTCGTCGCCAACGCCCCAAAGCCCAGATACGCAAGCAGTCGCGCCGTACCGGCATCCCACGGATTGGGAATGACGAACGCGCATTCGCGTTCATGCATCCCGCGAAAGACCTGACCCTTTTCAGCTTGCGTCAACATCGGCGGTCACATCGGTACGAGTGTGGAGGGAAGACCGAACGTTCCATCGACGACTTCCACGAAATTTCTTTCCTCGCGGAGAATCAGTCGCTTGTTCTGCGCCATGGCGAAGTTCGCGCGCGCTTTCGGATCCGACCCCAGGCGTCCCTTGTAAGCCTCATAGGCGGCCAGACTATCAAACGCGATCAGGCCCCAGGCGACATCATTCGTGCCCTCATGAGGGAGAAAGTATCCTACGAGGTGGCCGCCGCATCGGGGAATGATGCGGCCCCAATTCTCCGCGTATGTCCTGAAGCCGTCTCGCTGGAACGGGTCGATCTGGTAGCGGATGACGCAGGTTATCGCCATTGTTGGTTTCCTCGAAGACGGCCCGATCTGCACAACCCCGCCGAGGGCGGGCACCGCGCATATCGCCGCAATGGCTGCCATGGCTTCGCGGCGGTTCATCGGCGCCGCTGCGGGTTCCGGTCTGTGCATGCCGGCAGTGTGCCGATTGCTCGACATGAACAATTCGTCTACGATAAAAGTATGAATGCAGAACCTCAGGCTGACGCCGCAGTGTCCAGAATCGCGGCGTCCATAGGTGAACCCGCGCGCGCGCGCATGCTCTATTGCCTGCTGGACGGTCATGCGAGAACCAGCACGGAGCTTGCGATCGTCGCGGACGTGAGTCCTTCAACGGCCAGCGCGCACCTCGCCCGGCTGAAGGAACAGCAACTCGTCAAAGTGCTGGCCCAGGGGAAGCATCGCTATTACAGCCTGGAAGGCAGCAGCGTTGCCGCAGCGCTCGAGGCGTTGATGGTTGTCGCCGGCGGATCGCGGGATCGGTTCGTGCCGAGCACCCCGAGTCGACTGCGTGCAGCGCGCACTTGCTACGACCACATGGCCGGTGCAGTGGCGGTGTCCCTGCATGACCGCTTCAACGCGCTGGGATGGTTGTCGGCCGGTTCAGCGGGCGACAGCACGTACGACCTGACCGACAAGGGCGCGAAGGCGTTCGCGGCGCTCGGCATCGATATCGAGGCGACCCGATCGTTGCGACGTCGCTTCGCCTGCGCCTGCGTGGATTGGAGCGAGCGACGGCCGCACATCGGCGGGGCGCTCGGCGCCGCGCTTCTGTCGGTCGCGTTGAAACGTCGCTGGGTGGTGCAGGATCTGGATAGCCGCGCCTTGAGTGTGACCCGCACAGGCTCGCGCGAAATGCGTGCGCGATTCGGCATTCAGGACTGAGAGCGGGCCACGCCGGCGCAGCGCGGATTCGTTTCGAGTGGCGGCGAAACGCGGCAGCTTGGCGTTTGATTCCGTCAGCGCAAAAAAAGGCGGCCATCAAGGTCCCGAACCCGATGGCCGCCGAGGGTTGCACATTCGATGCTGTGACACATCTGCCCGTTGATGGGCATGCTCAGTGTGCGCGGGGGTCCGCCGGCGCTGGTTGCATGGAAACAGCGCGCAGATGACGGAAATTGCTGACTCGCCGATCGCGCGCGATGCCCTCAACGGGGATTCTCAGCGCGTGTTCGCGCGCGCGAGGCGGAACATGCCGATGTCGGTATCCTCGACATCCACCGGCGCGAAAAAGATGCTGTCGTGCTCGGGCGTCACGCTGAAGCTGGTGTCCTGCAGGAGCGCGTCGAGCCTGGTGATGACGCGATCCTGTCCGCTCGCCGGATCGAACTCGCGCATGACGGCGGTTCGTACGCCGAGATCCGCGAGATACCAGACCCGCCCGTCGACCACCTGCCAGCCGTTCACCAGTTCCGCGGTCACGTTGGCGGTGACGAAACGATCGGCGCCGCTGTCGAGATTGCGGCGGAACAGGCCATCCGCCGCATTCGTCGTGTAATACAGCGAACGCGTTGTCTGGTCGACTTGCACATCGGCAATTCCCTGCACCAGCGTCTTGCGCGACTCGCGCAGCGTGCCGGGATGTTCGACCCGGACCAGTTCGGCGTTCCTGCCCGAGGTGCGGACCGCAAACAGATAACTGTCCGGATCGACGCCGTACACGCCGAACTTGATGTTCTCGCCGGGCCTGGAGAGCACACGCTGGCGCTGGCTCGCAAGATCGATCTCGATGAGTTTTCTGCCCTCGGCATCGCGTTGCACGGCAATGATTCGTTTGCCGTCGGCGCTCCAGCGCGCCGAAAAGACCGCGACGTCCGCGCGCTCCGTCAACTGCGTTGTCGTACCGGACGGCCGGTCGTAAAGCCAGAGCTGCAATTGTCCGCTGCGATCGGATGCGAACACCACGCGATCGCCGGACGGAGAGAGTACCGGCGCAAAGTCGCTGCCCGTCGAAGGCGCGAGCACGCGCGGCGGTGCGCCACCGTCGGCGAGCGGCATGATCGTCAACTTGTCCTGGGTGCGGGTGATCTCATACACCACCGCATCGCCGGAGCGCGCCGCGTTCGGATATTCCGCCGGGCTGATGCCGAGCGCCTCGGTGCGCCCGTCGTCGACATCGACGGCATACAGTGCAGGAGGCCCCTTGCAGGTGGACGAGTAGATCAGGCTGCGATTGTCCGATGTCCACGTATAACCGAGGATGGCCGCGGAGATATGCGTTACCTGGCGCGCCGCGCCGCCGGCCGATGCCATCACGTACAGATCGCTGTACGGCGAAACCCCGCGCCGGAACGCGATCCGGCGCCCATCCGGCGAATAGTGCGCATCGAGGTCCTGATCGTCGCTCGCCCGCTCGTACTGCAGGTTGTGCTTTTCCCCGCTCGCGAGATCCCACTTGAACAGCGTGAGCTCGCCGCTGCCGCCCGCCGCACGCTCGGCGGAAATCAGGCTCGCGCCGTCCGGCGTCCAGTCGTAGTAGTTGAAGTTGAAGTCCCGGCAGGTGCCGACTTCCCGCTCACTGCCGCCGAGGCTCGAGGCGATGAATATCTCGCAATAATGCGGCCCGAGGCGTTCGAATGCGATCCGGGTTCCGTCCGGCGACCACACCGGTATCCCTTCGATCGCGTTCCCGCCGCTGGTCAGGTGAACGAGCTGCGACGGTTCGACGGAGCGCACGACCAGGCGCTCGAACCGGCTTTGCGGGTCGAATATCGAAAACGCGACGCGGGTGCCGTCCGGCGACAGATGCGGCCGGTATTCCGATCCCGGATCCGAGGTCAATGCGTGCGCATCGGTCACGCGCCACGTCGGCTCGGCAGACGCTTCCGGCTGTGGCGTCCGGCGCGCGAATATCGCGATTGCCACACCGGCCGCGAGTCCGAGCGCAACGATCGCCAGCGCGGGCGTGATGGATTTTTTCCGCACGCGTGCAGCCGCCAGTTGCGGCGATGCTGCCGGTTCCGTCCGACTAATGGTATCCGTGTCCGGATCATCGTCGCCGCTGTCGTTGAGCACCCCCATCGGCGCGTGCTCCATGAACATCCCGCGTTCGGGGCCATCGAGAACCAGCACCGGCGCGATCAGCCGGTATCCGACCTTCGGGATCGTCTCGATATAATGCGGCGGCTTGCTGTCGTCGGCAAACGCGCGCCGCAATTCCTTGATCGCCTGGGTCAGCACGTCGGGGGTCGGGCAACGCCCGACCCAGACGCGATCCAGCAATTCATCGCGCGTCAGCGTCTTGCCCGCATCACGCACGAGTTCGATCAGCACCGCAACCGCCTTGCTGGTCAGGCGCGGGTGATCCGGCCGACTGAGCAGGCGCAATGCGCCGACATCCAGCATGTGCTCGCCGATGCGCAAACGCAGATTCGCCTGGCTCAGCAGCCCGTCGGTGGCTCGCTTGAAGGATACCTGCAGGTTCACGGGTCAGATGTCACGAGGCGCGATTCGCAATCCTGCCATGCCGGAAATCCAGTCGTGCAACCGGTGCTCGCGAGACCGGCCGACGCTGCGGCCTGCAATGCGGCACGTT
>JBIODY010000077.1:0-8968 GCA_044445505.1 Lysobacterales bacterium | reverse complement strand
GCGACCCGATCCAGTACCGACTCGGTCATGCGCAGGCAACGCGGCCCGAGGAACGGAAACGCCTCCGACAGGGTCGCCGAAAGCGTTCCTTCAAGTGCCGTGCGCAGCAAGCGGCGTGCACGATGCAGGCGGGTCTTTACGGTTTCCGGGCGGATGTCGAGATTGGCCGCGGTTTCCTCCACCGTGCACTGCTCGATGTCGCGCATCACGAAGACGACGCGGAACGATGCCGGCAACTCGCCGATCGCCTGCTCGATGAGTCCGCGGATCTGCGCGCGCGCTGCGCCGGCGGCCGGGTCCTCCTCACCGAACCTCGGGCGCAAGGCGACAACCCGGCCGTCGTCGAACGCGGCCTTGTCGAGATGGTCGAGATCCACGGTCCGGCGCTCGTCACGCAGCCGGCCGCGCGCCTCGTTGATCACGATGCGGGTCAGCCAGGTGAGCAGGCTAGCCTCGCCACGAAACGTCGCCAGCTTGTCGAAAGCGTGCAAATAAGCCTCCTGTACGACGTCTTCGGCTTCGGCATCCTCGTTGACCAGGCCGCGCGCGACGCGGAACAGGCGTTGGTTGCAGCGCTGCATGATCTGGCGGAACGCGTCGCGGTGCCCGTGCAACGCGAGCTGGACCAGATCGGCATCGTCCCGGGTGGCATAGTCGATTGCGGCGGCACTCGCGGACACGTTCATGGATTCACCCTCTTCCCGAACAGATGCGGCAGTGCTGCGGAGGTTCCCGATTCAGTCCGGCAACGTGGCGGGAACCTCGCGCCGCCACGGATCCTGCTTGAAAAGTCCGAGCAGGCGGGTCACCGACGCGCTCCCGGGTCCGGTGATCTTTTCGTCGCTGCGGAGCATGCGCCGATTTTGGTGGCGGCAGTGTCCGGTCGAAGGCGGATGCAGTCGAGGCTCGCGGAGAACGCACGCGGCCTTGGCCGCGTCGATGTTAGATTGTCCCAGGGAACCGCTGGCGGACTGCGGCATCCAATCGGTGCATAGTGATCCGACCACGTCGCGCAGGCGGCGATGCGGTTGCGTTGCGCACGTATCCATTCGGCGAGGCATCGATGAGCGAAAACCAGGCGCCACCTTCCGGTCCCGATCTGGCGGCAGGCGTGCCGTTGGCCGACGTCCCCGCAACCGGCGTTCTCGCGGGTCATGTCGGCGCGGCGCCGGTATTACTGGCACGGCTGGACGACGGCTTCTTCGCGGTGGGTGGCGTGTGCACGCACTACGGCGCGCCACTGGCCGAAGGGCGGGTTGCCGACGGCGTCGTGCGATGCCCGTGGCATCACGCGTGTTTCAGCTTGCGCACCGGAGCGGCGCTCGCCGCGCCGGCGTTCGCGGCGCTGGCGACGTGGCCGGTGGAGACCATCGGCGACCGCGTCTTCGTGCGCGACAAACCGGAAACGACCGGCGCAACGCCTCGTGCAACTCCGTCGGCCGCGCAACCTGGTCGCATCGTGCTGATCGGCGGTGGAGCTGCGGCGTTCGCGGCAGCGGAAAAGCTGCGCGGCCTCGGTTTCGATGGCACATTGACGATGCTGAGCAGCGACGCGGATGCGCCCTGCGACCGGCCGAATCTCTCCAAGGACTATCTCGCCGGCACCGCGTCGGAAGACTGGATTCCGTTGCAGCCGGACGAGTTCTATCGCGAGCGCAGGATCGACCTGCGTCTTGGCTGCGAAGTCACCGCCATCGACACGCAGGCGCGCAGCGTGGCGACGCGCTCGGGCGAGCGGTTCGGCTACGACGCGCTGCTGATCGCAACCGGAGCGGAACCGATCAGGATTCGCGCGGCCGATTTCGAGCGGCCGAATGTGTATGCCCTGCGCAGCTTGGGCGATGCGCGCGCGATCATCGCGGCAGCGGGGAATGCGAAGACCGTGGTGATGATCGGCGCCGGCTTCATCAGCATGGAAGCGGCCGCTGCATTGCGCGCGCGCGGCCTCGACGTGCACGTGGTCGCACGCGAAAACGTGCCGATGGCGCGGGTCTTCGGAGATGAGCTGGGCGGCGCCATCACCCGGCTGCACCGGGAGCAGGGCGTCGTGTTCCATGTCGGACGGACCGTGCAGGGATTCGACGGACGCTCGGTGACGCTAGATGACGGGTCGGCCATCGCGACCGATTTCGTGGTCGTCGGGATCGGTGTCAAGCCGCGCGCGGAACTCGCGCTTGAGGCCGGTCTCGCGGTGCGCGACGGAATACTGGTCGACGCACGGCTGCGGACATCGGCAGCGCAGGTCTTCGCCGCCGGCGACGTGGCCCGCTTTCCGCGCGGCGCGGATTGCAGCCGGATCGAACATTGGGTCGTCGCGGAGCGGCAGGGCCAGGTCGCCGCGGCGAACATGCTCGGCCTGGACCAGCCCTTCGACGACGTGCCGTTCTTCTGGACCCATCACTACGATCTCGAGGTCCGCTACGTCGGCCACGCGGACAGCTGGGACGAAGCGCGAATCGATGGCTCGATTGCGAAGCGCGACTGCACGGCGCGCTTTTTCCGCAACGGACAGCTGCTCGCCGCGGCCAGTATCGGACGCGATTTCGAGAATCTGGAAATCGCGGCGGAACTGGCGCGCGGCGTTCCGGCCTGAATGCGCGGCCGTTTCCCCGGGTCGTCAGTTCATGCGGGCCAGAGCCAGGCGAACGTCGCAGCGGTGATCACCGCGTAGATGACGCCGTCGATCAGGTGCTTGATCGTGCTGCCCCAGGGATGTCCCCACCAGATCGCGTTCGGAATCGCGCCGAACCCATAACCCATGATCGCGGCCAGCCCGATCAGGCGGCACACGTGTACGAACGGTGCGCCGGCCGCCATTACATGCGAACCCGCGAGCGCGCAGAACAGCGACACCAGCACGCAGAACCCGAACCACTGGCCCAGGTACACGCCCATGTTCATCATGCCGTTCGCGCGCATCATGATGAACGCGTTGGGGCCCTGCCGGAACTTCTCCTGCATCTCCGGCTGCTTCATCGCTTCCGGCTTGCAGAACGGCAGCATGTACATCCCGGGCCCGGTCGAGCCCTTGCGCATCGCCGCGCGCACCTCATCCTCGTTGGAGAAACCGAGGCAATCGGGCATGTGCCAGAACTTGAGCAGCATGTGCAGGATGCTGCTGGCGATGAAGACGAACACGGCCGACAGCACGATCGGAAGCCAGAGCTGGGCGAGCGGGGTCATGGTTGTTCTCCGGTAGGTGTATGCCTTGCGTGTGGGACCGTCAAAAACGTTATTCGCAGATGCTGTTCCCTCCCTGCTCAGCGGGGAAAGTGGCGAAGCCGGAAGGGGGTGCTCGTGATGCTTGCGATCGGCAAAGCAGAATGCGCCCCCTTCAGCCCTTCGGGCAGCTTCCCCCCGCTGCGCAGCGGAAGCAAAGCTCAGTCCTCCTCGGGTCTTGGCCGGTACGCTTCGGTCAGCTGCCTCTGCACCTGCGCCGGCACCGGCTCGTAGTGACTGAACTCGATCGCGTAGCGGCCCTGGCCGCCGGTCATCGCCTTGAGTTCGGTCTGGTAGTCGGCGACTTCGGCCAGCGGCACCTGCGCCTTGATGATGATCTCGCCACCGCGCAGCGAATCGGTGCCGTTGATGCGCGCACGCTTGCCGGCGAGGCCGCCGGTCACGTCGCCCATGTGCGCATTCGGCACGTAGACGTCGAGATTGACGATCGGTTCGAGCACCTGCGGGCGCGCCTTCGCGATCGCATCGAGGAACGCCTTCTTGCCGGCGCTGACGAACGCGACCTCCTTCGAGTCGACCGGATGGTACTTGCCGTCGTAGACGATCACGCGCACGTCCTGCAATTGATAACCGGCGATCGCGCCGTGCTCGAGCACCTGGCGCACGCCTTTTTCGATGGCCGGCAGGAACTGCCCCGGAATCGTGCCGCCCTTGACCTCGTCGGCGAACTCGAAGCCGGCCCCGCGAGGTAATGGTTCAATGCGCAGGAACACCTCGCCGAACTGGCCCGCGCCGCCGGTCTGCTTCTTGTGGCGATGGTGGCCTTCCGCCTTGGCGCCGACCGTCTCGCGATAGGCGATGCGCGGCAGGCGCGTCGTGACCTCGACGCCGTAACGTTCCTTCATGCGCTCCAGCATCAGTTTCAGGTGCAGGTCGGAAAGGCCGCGGATGATCGTCTCGTTGAGTTCCTTGGCGTGCTCGACACGGAAGCACGGATCTTCTTCTCCAAGTCGCGCGAGTGCGCTCGCGAGTTTCTGTTCCTGGCCCTTGTGCGCCGGCTGCACCGCGAGCCCGAACATCGGTTGCGGGAAATCAAGCGGCTTCAGGCGGATCTGGTCCTCGTCGTGCGAGTCGTGCAGCACCGCGTCGAAATGGATCTCCTCGATCTTCGCGACGCCGGCGATATCGCCCGCGATCGCCTGGTCGATCTCGACATGCTCGCGGCCCTTGAGCCGGAACAAGTGGCCGACCTTGAACGGTTTCTTGCCATCGTCGATGAACAGCTGAGTGTCCTTCTTCACCGTGCCCTGGTACACGCGAAACACCGCGAGCTTGCCGACGAACGGATCGTTGACGATCTTGAACACGTCGGCGATCACGTGCTTGTTGGGATCCGGCTCCGCGGCGATCGTCTGCGCGTTCGCGCCGGCGCCCTTGATGAATGCGGGCGGATTGCCTTCCTTCGGATTCGGCAGCAGTCTTGCGCTGAGATTGAGCAGTTCCTTGACGCCGGCGCCGCTGCGCGCCGAAACGAAGCAGATCGGTACCAGGTGGCCTTCGCGCAGGCATTGCTCGAACGCATCGTGGAGTTCCTGCCCGGACAGGCCGGATTCGCCGTCGTCGAGATAGTGACCCATCATGCTCTCGTTGATCTCGACGACCTGGTCGATGATGTGCTGGTGCGCCGCGTCGACCGAGGAGAAGTCAGCTTCGCCGGCTGGCTGGAAGAAGCAGTCGACGACCGCGGCGCCGTTCTGCGCGGGCAGGTTGATCGGCAGGCAGACGCTGCCGAACTCGTCGCGCAGCGATTCGACGATCGCTTCGAGATCGATCCCCTCATGGTCGATCTTGTTGACGATCAGGATGCGGCACAGGTCGCGCTGCTTCGCGCGTTCCATCAGCCGCCGCGTCGTGTGCGCGATGCCGATGACCGCGTCGACGACAATCGCGCAGGTCTCGACCGCGGCGAGCGCGGACAGGGTCGGGCCGCGGAAATCGGGAAATCCCGGCGTGTCGATCAGGTTGATATGGGTCTCGCCGACGTCGATCGACGCCAGCGACGCGGCCATCGAATGCCGGCGTTGCTTCTCCATCGGGTCGTGATCGGACACGGTCGTGCCGCGTTCGATCGAGCCTGCCGTCTGGATTGCGCCGCCGGCATGCAGCAGGGCTTCGAACAACGTGGTTTTGCCGGCGCCCGCATGACCTGCGAGAGCGATATTGCGGATGCCATCGGTGCTGTAAGGCATTTGCGACTCCGTTTTTGATGCCGGAACGAATCCGTAGCCGATTCGCTCCGACTCGCCGTATCCGGCACGGGTCCGGACGCGGCTCCTCACGGGAACGGTCATGGCGGTTGCTGCAGCGCGTATGCAGCGGACGCGCCTGCCGGCATAGACTTGTCCTATCGGAGATTCGGGTCAAGTCGCAATGCGTGAAAAGCACCCCGGGCCGGTCCGCCTCGTCTGCGTGCACGGCGCCGGCGCCGGTGGCTGGGAATGGGGCATCTGGGCACGCGTGTTCGGCGCGCGCGGTTACGCGGTGCTGGCGCCGGATCTGGCGCCAGGCGAAGCGGGACTCGTCGCCACGCGCTTTGCGGACTATCGGGACCAGGTGCTGGCCTGGTGCCGCGCCGTGCCCCCACCGCGGACCCTGATCGGAGCGAGCCTCGGCGGCCTGCTCTCCTTGAGCGTCGCGGAAGACGCAGGCGCGGCCGCGCTGGTACTGGTCAACCCGATGCCGCCGGCCGGTATCGCCGTGCCTCCTGCCGGCGAGCCGGCGCGCGCGGCTGTGATCCGTTGGCGCAGCACACGTACGCTGGCCGGCACGCGTCGCGCGATGCCGGACGCCGACGATGCCGCGCGCGCGTATGCGTTCAGGCGCTGGCGCGACGAATCAGGCGCCGTGCTCGATGCGGCGCGCGCCGGTGTCGGCATCGCCGCGCCGCGTTGTCCGGTGCTGATCCTCGCCAGCGAACACGACACCGACATCCCGGCCGAAACCAGCCGCGCGCTGGCCGATCGACTCGGCGCCGATTTCGAGCTGATCGCGCAGGCCAGCCATGTCGGTCCGCTACTCGGGCGCTCCGCCGCGCGCAGCGCCGAACGCGTCTGCGACTGGCTGGCAGGGTGCTGAGAATTCCTTTTCGGCATCCGATCGTGGGCGACGACGCCAGTGCGCAATTTAACCGTGCTTTAGCGTGTAACCATTATCCTCGCGCGACCCGCATCCATTGCCATCCTTGATGCCGCAACGCCTCACCTTGCAGTCGCCGATGCCGCGCCCTGCGCCTGCCGTCGACATATCGTCGCTGCACGAGCCAGGTGTGCTGCATTTCCAGTCCGACCGCCTTCCATGGCAACGCAGCCTGCGCTGGACCGAACCGCCGCGCGATCGGAGGCTGTTCGGGCTCGGCCTCCTGCTCGCGGTGCTGGTTACGCTGCTGGAACTGGTCGGCTTCGCGGTCGGCATGCGTTCCTATCGCATGCATCCGCAGAGTTCCCAGGTCGTGCAGGTGATCCTGATCGAGCCGGAAGCGGACCTGCCACCGCCGCCTCCCGAGCCCGAACCGCCGATCGTCGCGCGGCCGAGCAGGATCGCGATCGCGCCGCCGAAGGTACGCACCACGCCGCCGCCGCCGCGCCCGGCGGAACCGAGCGATGCGATGAGTGCGCGCATCGGCGAAGCGGGCACCGCCCCGCCGGCGCCACAGCTGTTCAATCCGGACGGTTCGATTCGATTGGGTACGGGAAATGCGCCGAGTCCGCCGCAGGTGCCGAAGAATCCGCAGCAGGCAGCCAGGGCGCGCTGGGCGCAAATCGAGCAACGCGGCAACCCGATCGATTGCAGGAAGACGCGTTTCACGAAGGCTTTCGCGCCGGACGAATCGGCGGGCGACGAGGCCGCGCGCAAGTACCTCAAGTGGATCGGTCTCGGCGACGGCGAAGCGATCGCGCACCGGCACCAGCAGCGCGCGCAGGCGGGCGGTTGCGAGCCGGTGAAGTAGCCGCCGCGTTTCCGCGATATCGGAACCCGCGCCGCTGCGCGGCGATCGCGGCTATCCTGCACGTCGGAAGCGGCTCCGCCATGTCGGCGATCGCGATCCGGCAGCCAGAGCGAGGGGCGGGCGAAGCATGCAGGAACGCGATATACCGCTGTGCGTCGATCTAGATGGCACGCTGATCCGAACTGATCTTCTGATCGAGAGCACGTTCGCGCTGCTGCGCCATAACCCGCTGTACCTGTTCCGCCTGCCGCTGTGGCTGCTGCGCGGCCGCGCGCATCTCAAGCGCGAGATTGCGCGCCGCGTGCGGATCGATGTCGCAGCATTGCCGTACGACCCGCGTGTGCTCGAGTGGCTGCGCGGCGAGGCGGGCGCACGACCGCACGTGCTTTGCACTGCCTCGGACCTGGGCTTCGCCGAGGCGGTCGCGGCGCACGTCGGCGGTTTCGGCCTGGTACTCGGCAGCGATGGCGTGCGCAACCTCGGTGGACGCGCCAAGTGCGCCGCGCTGTGTGAGCGCTACGGCGAGCGTGGTTTCGACTATGCCGGCAATGCCGCGGCGGATCTGCACGTGTGGCGCGCCGCGCGCCGCGCGATCGTGGTCAATGCGCGCCCCGCGGTGCTGCGCCGCGCGCGCGCCGGCGCCGAGATCGAACGCGTGTTCGCGCGCGGCCCGCAATCGCACGCATGGATCGCTGCGCTGCGTCCGCACCAGTGGCTGAAGAATGCGCTGGTGTTCGTGCCGCTGCTGGCGGCGCACCAGATCTTCGTGCCGGCGGCGGCCGCGCGCTCGGCGGTCGCGTGCATCGCGTTCTGCCTGTGCGCCTCCGGCGCCTACCTGCTCAACGATCTGCTCGACCTGGATGCGGATCGTCGCCACCCGCGCAAGCGCCTGCGCCCATTCGCGGCCGGCGCGTTGCCGCCCGGCAGCGGCCTGCTCGCGGCGCTCGCGTTGACGATCGCCGCGTTCGCGGTCGCGGCGGCGCTTTCGCGCGAGTTCGTCGGCGTTCTGCTCATCTATGGCGTCACCACGCTGGCGTATTCGCTGCTGCTGAAACGCGTCGCGATGCTCGATGTGGTCACCCTCGCCGCGCTGTACACGGTGCGCATCATCGGCGGTGCGGTTGCGATTCCGGTCGAGGCTTCGTTCTGGCTGCTCGCGTTCTCGATGTTCCTGTTCCTGAGCCTGGCGATGGTCAAGCGCTACACCGAGATCCAGCGCGTCGGGGCGTCGAACGGGGTGTCCGTGGCGGGCCGTGGTTACGGCATCGAGGACATTCCGCTGATCCAGTCGCTCGGTACCAGCAGCGGCTATCTCAGCGTGCTGGTGTTCGCGTTCTACATCGACAGCACCGCGAGCGGCGCACTGTACCGGCACCACGAACTGCTGTGGCTGCTGACGCCGGTGCTGCTGTACTGGATCAGCCGGGTCTGGCTGCTCGCGCGCCGCGGCGAAATGCACGACGACCCGGTCGTGTTCGCACTGACCGACCGGGTCAGCCTCGGCGTGCTGGCGGTGTTCGCGCTGGTGATCGCGCTGGCGATTTGACAGTGCCCGTTTTTCCTTCCCCTGCACGGCGGGGGAAGGTCGAAGCCGCACTCAGGCGGCGAGGGCGGATGGGGCTGTCACCTGTGCGTAAAAAAGCGCCCCCTTCCGGCTTTCGCCACCTTCCCCCGCTGCGCAGGGGAAGGAACAGCAATTGCGAGGGAGGATGGGGCTGTCGCCTGTGCGTAAAAAGCGCCCCCTTCCGGCTTCGCCACCTTCCCCCGCTGCGCAGGGGAAGG
>JBIODY010000076.1:0-9000 GCA_044445505.1 Lysobacterales bacterium | reverse complement strand
GGATGCACCGCGACCGCGACGTCGCCGAGCATCGTCTCCGGGCGTGTCGTCGCGACCACGATGTGATCGGGCTCGCCTGGCTGCGGATCGATCACGTTGTAACGGATCGACCACAGCGAACCGTCCTTTTCCTCGCTGTTGACTTCCAGGTCCGACACCGCGGTCATCAGTACCGGATCCCAGTGCACGAGGCGCTTGCCGCGGTAGATCAGGCCGTCGCGATACCAGGTCACGAACACGCGGCGCACCGCGGCGGAGAGGCCTGCGTCCATCGTGAAGCGCTCGCGCGACCAGTCGATCGACGCGCCGAGCCGGCGCATCTGGTTGGTGATCGCGCCACCGGATTCCTCTTTCCATTCCCACACGCGTTTGATGAACTTGTCGCGGCCGAGGTCGTGGCGTGATCTGCCTTCCGCAGCGAGCTGGTTCTCGACGATCTTCTGGGTCGCGATGCCGGCGTGGTCGGTGCCCCCTTGCCACAAGGTGCGGAAACCACGCATGCGGTGGTAGCGAATCAGCGCATCCATGACCGTCTGCTGGAACGCGTGGCCCATGTGCAGGGTGCCGGTCACGTTCGGCGGCGGCAGCAGGATGCAGTACGGCTCGCCGCTGGCGGTCGGCGCGAACAGGCCTCTGGCCTCCCATTCGGCATACCACTTCGATTCGATCGGAGCGGGTTCGTAGCTTTTTTCCATGGCGTCGGTTGCCTGCGCCCGCGCGGGCGCAGGACTTGGTTCCAAAGGGAATACGGTGATTGTAAGCGCGAGCCACGGGGGCGTGCGTGGCGGGTTACATATCGTGTTTCGCGACCTCGAATCCGGCCTGCTTGTAGGTCTTCCAGCGCTCGCGCGAACCCAGCCGCTGCGCCTCGTCGGCGGGTACGACTTCGAGCACGCGCTCGAACAGGCCCGGCGCGCATTCGCCGCGCAGGTTGATGACCAACGTGCGGTCTGCGGTGGCGGCATCCGGGGGCACGATCAACACCGCGGTGACCGCGTCGTCGTCGCCGTCGCCGACGATCTGGTGCGGGATGAATGCCGTGTCGTCGAACTCCCACAATTTCTCGTCGAGGAGTTCGGCCTGCTGCCGCGAGCTCGCAAGGATCAGGGTCGGTTGCCGGTTCGCGAACGCGCGCCTGGCGAGTTCACAGACCAGCAGCAACGGATCGTCGCGAAAGCGCGGCTTGTCGATCAGGTAGAAGTCGGCGCGCGGCATCGGTGGACTACAGCCCGGTTGACGGTTGGATCGAGTCGGTGTGCAGGGCCAGCGCGAGGAACATGCCGATCATCATCGCGACAATGGCACCGAAGGCGATACCGACGAAACCGAGGATCGCCGGTGCGCGCCGGCTCGGCTGCCGGGTCTTGTAAAGGTAATACGGCACGAACGCGAAGGGCAGCAGCACAACGCCGACGTTCAGCCACCATGGGCGGCGGATTTCGAGCTGGCGCGAGTCGAGCGAAAGCCAGCCGAAACACGCGATCAGCATGGTCAGTTCGTAGACGGAAGAGAGCAGGCTGCCGCGGAATTCATCCACTGCGGCCTGCGCGGTTTCCGGGGTGACGAGGCCCGGATACTGCATCACCAGCACAATGCCGATGATCAGGTTGAGGCCGAAGAAAGCGGCGATCACCTGCGTTTTGCGGCGCCGGATCGGATCGATCTGCGAATTCACGCGCTGCGATCGATCAGGTATTGCGCCAGCAGCGGCACCGGGCGGCCGGTCGCCATGCCCTTGCGGCCTTCCTCCCACGCGGTGCCGGCGATGTCCAGATGCGCCCAGCGGCGACCGTCGGTGAAGCGCGACAGGAAACAGGCGGCGGTGATTGCGCCGGCGTACTTGCCGCCGATGTTGGCGACGTCGGCGAAACCGGATTCGAGCTGACCCTGGTAGTCGTCCCACAGCGGCAGGCGCCAGGCGCGGTCCTGGGTCTGGTTGCCGGCGTGCAGCAACGCGTCGGCGAGTTCGTCGTCGCGGGTGAACAGACCGGAGGCATGCTTGCCGAGCGCGACCACGCAGGCACCGGTCAAGGTCGCCGCGTCGATGATGACTTCAGGATCGAATTTCTGCGCGTAGGTCAGCGCGTCGCAGAGGATCAGGCGACCCTCGGCGTCGGTGTTCAGCACCTCGATGGTCAGGCCGGACATGCTGGTCAGGATGTCGCTCGGCCGATACGAATTGCCGTCCGGCATGTTCTCGGCCGCCGGCACGACGCAGACCAGGTTCAGCGCCAGCTTCAGTTCCACCGCGGCGAGAAATGCGCCGAGCACGCCGGCTGCGCCGCACATGTCGAACTTCATCTCCTCCATGCCGGCGCCGGGTTTCAGCGAGATGCCGCCGGTGTCGAAGGTGATGCCCTTGCCGACCAGCGCGTAGGGCCTGGCCTTGTCGTCCTTGCCTTGCCAGCGCAGCACGATGAGTTTCGGCGCATGCGCCGAACCCTGGGCGACGCCGAGCAGGGAGCCCATGCCGAGCTTGCGCATGTCCTCGGCTTCGAGCACTTCGAGGGTGACGCCCGCATGCGCGTCGGCGATCGTCTTCGCCTGCGCCGCAATCCAGGCCGGGTTGCAGATGTTCGGCGGCAGGTTGCCGAGCTCGCGCGCAAAGCGCACCCCGTTTGCGATCGCGGCGGCCTCTGCCAGCGCGCGCGTGGCGCCGCTCGCGCCGGCGGGCGCCGCGAATGCGATGCGTTCGAGCTGCTGCGTCTTCGGCGCATCCTTCGGCTTGAACGTCGCGGTGTAGCGATAGACCTGGTTGTCCGCGGCGATCGCGGCGGTGCGCAGTTTCCAGGCCAGGTCGCGGCCGGGCACTTCGATGTCGGTCAGGGTCGAAACCGCGGCATCGATCGGCAGGTTTTTCAGCGCGCGCGCGGCATCGTTCGCAGCGCGGTTGAAGGCGGCGGCGTCGAACTTCTTCTGTTCGCCGAGGCCGACCACCAGCACGCGCGTCGCGGCAATACCGGCGAGCCCGAACAGCAGGGTCGTGGTGCCGGGCTTGCCGGTCGCGTCGCCGCCTTCGACCAGGCGTTTGATCGCGCCCGCGGATTTCTCGTCGACACGGGCGGCGGCCGCGGTCAGTGCGCGCTCCTCGTACACCCCGACGATGAGGCAGGGCGTGGCTGCGCTTTCCAGCGCGTCGGCGGTGGTGGCGAAATTCAGGGTCATTGACAGGGGTACCGGTAGGTTCTTGAAAGGATACCGTGCAGACGCGGTTACACTTCAGCATCCGTCGTCCCGGCGAGGCCGGGACCCAGGGTCTTCGCGGGATTGAAGGCACTGGATTCCGGCCTTCGCCGCAATGACGAGCGGCGGGGCGAGTCGTCCTGCGACGCAATCGACACCCGCATGAAGCCATCCATTCTAAGCCAAAGCCCCGCCACGGTGCGCGCGTTCGCGACCCTGCGCCCGCGCATCATCGACGGCTATCTGCTGCGCGAGGTCGCGACGAGCTTTCTGGCCGCGACCGCGATCCTGCTGCTGGTCATGGTCGGCGGCGCGGTTGCGGACCTGCTCAGCAAGATCGCGCGCGGGCGGATTCCCGCGGACCTGTTGTTCACCCTGATCGGCCTGCGCGCGGTCGGCGCGTTGACGATCCTGATGCCACTGGCGACCCTGCTCGGCGTGCTGCTCGCGTACGGGCGCCTGTGGCGCGACAGCGAGATGGCCGTGCTGCAGTCGTCCGGGCTCGACCTCGGCGGACTGCTGCGGCCGCTGGCGCTGTTCGCGTTGCCTGCGATGCTGCTGCTCGGGGCGATCTCGTTCTGGTTCGCGCCGGCCGCCGAGCGGCTTTCACAAGCCCTGATGCAGGAGGCGAGCCGCTCGCTGATCGTGGCCGGGCTGGAGCCGGGCAAGTTCGTCGAATTGCCGGGTCGCGACGGCGTGATCTACGTCGGCGAGATGTCGGGCGACGGCACCCGGTTCAAGCGCATGTTCATCGAGAGCGAGCGCGCCGACAAGGACGCCGGCAAGACACGCGTCGACGTGATCACCGCCACCCACGGTTTCCTGTACCACGACGCCGACGGCGCCGGCCGCTACATCGCGCTCGAGGACGGTTTCCGCGTCGAAGGCAAGCTTGGTGAGGATGATTTCCGCCTCATGCATTTCGCGCGCAACGACATCAAGCTGCCCGACAGCAGCAGCGACGACAACGAGACGACCATCAAGCGTTCGGCACCGACCGCCACGCTGCTCGCGGCACGCGACGATCCGGTCATGCGTGCGGAACTGCACTGGCGCCTCGCCGCTCCGCTGTCGGTGCTGGTGCTGACCCTGCTCGCGTTGCCATTGTCTCGGTCCAGTCCGCGCGAACCGCGCTATGCGCGTCTGCTGGTCGCGCTGCTGGTCTGGCTGATTTATTACAACGGCCTGCTGCTCGGACGCGCGTGGATCAGCCAGGGCCGCCTCGCGCCCGGCTTCGGACTGTGGTGGGTGTATGCACCGGCGCTGGGCATCGCGGCATGGCTGATCTGGAGCGGGCAGCGCCTGCGCCGACCTCGCGCCGCAGCGAGGATCGGTTGATGCGCGCGCTCATGTTCAAGCGTGTCGACCGCCTGGTCGCGATGGCGGTGCTGAGCGCGGTCGGGCTGGCCTGGGTCACGATCGTGAGTCTCGATGCGTTCCGCATCTTCATCGTCGAGCTCAACGACGTCGGCCAGGGCCAGTACACGCTGACCCGGGCCGCGGCCTATGTGCTGCTGACCGTGCCGCGCCGGTTCTACGAGATGTTCGGCTATGCGGCGCTGATCGGTGGGCTGCTCGGTCTCGGTGGTCTCGCCAACAGCGGCGAGCTGACCGCATTGCGCGCGGCAGGTCTGTCGAAACTGCGCATCTGCGCTTCGGTCGCGTTGGCCCTGGGGCTCCTGACGCTGGGCGTGGTCACGCTTGGCGAGACGATCGGTCCGTATGGCGAGCGCAAGGCGCAGGCGCTGCAGCTGGCCGCGAAATCGAAGGATGTCGCGCTCGCCAAGGGCGGCGCGCTGTGGGCGCGCGATGCCGAAACCGTGATCGGTGCGCGCCATGGCCGCACCCGCGGCAACAAGGGCGAGGTCGATCTCAGCGGCGTGCGCGTGTTCGAGTTCGATGCGGAAGGCCGCCTGCTCGCGTTGTCGCTCGCCGGGCAGGCCACCCATGCGCAGGGCGATTGGGTCCTGCACGACGTGCGGCGCACCGAATTCGGCACCGGGAGCGCCACGAGCACGCAGAGCGCGGCGACCCGTTGGCCATCGCATCTGGACCCTCGCATCCTCGCCACCAGCATCATCCAGCCGCAGTACATGACCGTGCGCGATCTGGACCAGAACATCGCGGTGCTCGATCGCAACGGCCAGGATGCATCGACCTTCCGCGAGGCGTACTGGGCGCGCCTGCTGTATCCGTTCAACGTGCTCATCCTGGTCTTCTGCGCGGTGCCGTTCGCGTTCGGCGCGTTGCGCAGCGGGGGACTGTCCAAACGATTGTTCCTCGGCATCGTGCTTGCGCTCGGCTTCTATCTCCTGCAGAAGGCGATCGTGAACATCGGTGCGGTGTACGCCTTGCATCCTGCGACCGCGAACCTGCTGCCGTCGTTGGTCCTGATCGCGCTGGCCGTGGCGTACTTCCGCCGCCACGCCTGAATTTGGCAGGATGCCGAGAAAGAGCTTTCCTGCCCTTTTTACTCGCCGTCTCCTGCGGTTCGCCCTTCGGCCGGCTTACGCGTTCGCGCCGTTCCCGACGGGCGCAGTCAGCTCAGCGAGCCCGGTACACGCCCGGACTCGCTTCCGCCGAACCCATCACCTGTGTGATTGATTCGCGTGCGCTCCATCCCTGGATTGCGCTGACACGACATCCTGTCAGGCACGCGTGGTCTGCGCGACAGGCGGCTGAGCCGCTATAGTCCGCCGCCGACGACCTCACCGGCGTGAACCGGCATGCGCAGCCCGAACATCCGATACTTTCCGGCGGTCGACCATCTGCGCGCGTTCGCGGCGTTGCTGATCGTGTTCTATCACGGCCTGCATCTGTTCACCTACGATGCGCGCTTCCATCAGCCGTTCGGCATTGAGCACTGGCTGCAACCGGGCAATGTGCTGGTCGCGGCGCTGGCCGAAGGCCACACCGCGGTCGCACTGTTCATGGTGCTGTCCGGCTTCATCCTGACCTATGGTTCGCTGGATAGCGCGCTCGACTGGCGCCAGTTCATCCGCAATCGCCTGTTGCGCACCTATCCGTTGTTCCTGCTGCTGGTGTTCGCGGGGCTGGCGGCGTTCCCGGATCGTTTCGGCTGGCTCGCGTTCGCCCAGACCGTATTCGGCTTCGCGAACCTGCCCGGTGCGCTGGTCCTGCCGCCGTTCACCAGCCTGCTGTGGACGATCGCGGTCGAATGGCAGTTCTACGTGCTGTTTCCGCTGCTGCTGCTGATCCTGAAATCAGGCTGGACCCGCCATCTGCTCGGCCTGCTCGCGGTACTCCTGCTGTTCCGCGGTTTCGCGGTGCTGGCCGGCGGCAATGCGCGTGACATGGGCTACCTGACCATACTCGGTCGCCTCGACCAGTTCCTGATCGGCATGTGGGCGGCCCGGGTGTTCCAGCGCCGACCGCTGTCGCGCGTGCATGGCGGCCTGCTGGCGGCGGGCGCGCTCGCGGTGATGGTCGGCGCCCTGGCCGCGTTCAATGCGGCGGGCGGCTGGCCGACCGTCGCGCGCTGGAAGATCCTCTGGCCGACTTTCGAGGGTCTGGCCTGGGCCGCATTCGTGATCGGCTATGTCGACTGCGCGAATGCCGCGACCGGACTATGGTCGCGGCTGCTGGCGCGGATCGGCGAGATCTCGTATTCGATCTACCTGATCCACTATCTGGTCATCGCGACGCTGATCCAGCTCGCACTGCCGGTCGCATTCAGCGGTCGATACGTCATCGATGCGATACTCGACACGCTGCTGATCGCGCTGCCGATCACCCTCGCGATCGCGACCTTGACCTATCGCTTCGTGGAACTGCCGTTCCTGCGCCTGCGCGGCGCGTATCACCGGGAAGCGGCTGCCGCGGTCGCGCCGACAACCTCCGGCTGAGGCCGCGCAACCGGGCGCCGGTCACGCCGGAGAACGCCCGGCGAGGTGTAAGATCCGGTCGCGCCGGCACAGGTCCGGCTTGGGGAGTGGCCATGAGCAGCATCGATTTCACCTCGTACCTGAAGCTGATGTCGCACAAGAAGGCGTCCGACCTGTTCATCACGGCCGGCGTCGCGCCGTCGATGAAGGTCAACGGTCGCATCGCGCCGATCACCCAGACCGCGCTGACCCCGCAACAGTCGCGCGACATGGTGCTGAACGTGATGACGCCCTCGCAGCGCGAGGAGTTCGAGAAGACCCACGAGTGCCAGTTCGCGATCAGCGTGACCGGCGTCGGCCGCTTCCGCGTGTCGTGCTTCTACCAGCGCAACTGCGTCGGCATGGTCCTGCGCCGCATCGAGACGCGCATTCCGACCATCGAGGAACTCAGTCTGCCGGCGATCGTGAAGTCGCTGGCGATGACCAAGCGCGGCATCATCATCTTCGTCGGCGCGACCGGCACCGGCAAGTCGACGTCGCTGGCGGCGATGATCGGCTACCGCAATCTGAACTCGACCGGCCACATCATCACGATCGAGGACCCGATCGAATACGTGCACAAGCACGAGGGCTGCATCGTCACCCAGCGCGAACTCGGCATCGACACCGACACCTGGGAGAACGCGCTGAAGAACACCCTGCGCCAGGCGCCCGACGTGATCATGATCGGCGAGGTGCGCACGCGCGAGACGATGGAGCACGCGATCAACTTCTCGGAGACCGGCCACCTGTGCCTGTGCACGCTGCACGCGAACAACGCGAACCAGGCGATGGACCGCATCATCCATTTCTTCGGTTCCGATCGGCGCGAGCAGTTGTTCATGGACCTGTCGCTGAACCTCAAGGGCGTGGTCGCGCAGCAGCTGATTCCGACTCCGGACGGCAAGGCGCGCCGCGTCGCGATGGAAGTCATGCTGGGTACCCCGCTGGTCGCCGACTACATTCGCCAGGGCGAGATCCACAAGCTGAAGGACGTGATGAAGGAATCGACCAACCTCGGCATGCGCACCTTCGACCAGAGCCTGTTCGAGCTGTACCAGGCTGGAGAGATCTCGTACGAGGATGCGCTGCGTCACGCCGACTCCTCGAACGAGGTGCGCCTCAAGATCAAGCTCGCCCAGGGCGGCGACGCGCACACGCTGAGCCAGGGCCTGGATGGCGTCGAGCTGGTCGAGACCTGAGACCCGCGAATGGAGAACCGGCAACCGGGAATGGGAAACGCCAGGTGCGCTTGATGTTGTCCGCTGGTGATCGGTTGGAAATCCGCGCTTTCCACGATCCCCGATTGCAGATTGCCGATTCCCAACGATGAAGGAACTCGAACGCCTGCGCCGCGTCTGGCAGACGCTCGGGCGCGACGATCCGCTTTGGGCGGTGCTTTCGCACGCGCGCAAACGCGGCCGCCGCTGGGACGTCGCGGAGTTCTTCGCGACCGGACGGCGCGAAGTCGATGCGCAATTGGCCGCCCTCGCAGCGGACGGCTTTCCGCTCCGGCATGAACTCACGCTCGACTTCGGTTGCGGCGCGGGGCGCCTGTCGCGTGCGCTGGCGACGCATTTCGAACGGGTGATCGGTGTCGACGTCTCGGCGAGCATGGTCGAGGCCGCGCGCGAGCTGAACGCCGACGTCGCGAATGCGGAATTCATGGAGAACGCGGCGCCGCGCCTGGGCGGCATCGCCGATGCGAGTGTCGACTGCGTGTTCTCGCACATCACCCTGCAGCACATCCCGGGCGAACTCAGCATCGGCTACGTCGAGGAGTTCTTCCGCATGCTCGCACCCGGCGGCGTTGCGGTATTCCAGTTCGTCGGTGGTCCCGATCGCAGCCTGCGCGGGCGTCTGTTCGGGGTCGCCTCGAACCGCTGGCTGAACCCGTTGCGCCGCGTGCTGTGGCGGCGCCGTGATGTGTTCG
>JBIODY010000075.1:0-9008 GCA_044445505.1 Lysobacterales bacterium | reverse complement strand
TTCGAGATCGTCATGCCTTCGATCAGCATTCTCGCCGAACCCCCGGTCAGTCTCGTCGACAAGGTTGTCGACCGTCGCGGCACGCGCGCGCTGGCACAGGCGTATCTGGAATTCCTGTACACGCCGCAGGGCCAGGAACTCGCCGCGAAACATGGCTACCGTCCGAGCGACGCCGCCACCGCCGCGAGGTACGCCGCAAAGTTTCCGCCGTTGCCGCTGCTGACCGTCGATGCCGCGTTCGGCGGCTGGCAGAAGGCACAGGAAACCCATTTCGCCGACGGCGGAACGTTCGACCAGATCTATGCGCCGGGCAAGTAGTCCGCGCGCGGGGGAGACAACATGCGCCGTCGCCGCCGTCATGCACTGCCTGGTTTCGGCTTGACGTTCGGCGTGAGCCTGAGCTATCTCGGCCTGATCGTGCTGCTGCCGCTCGCGGCGCTCGCGTTGAAATCCGCGAGCCTGGGTCCGGCGCAGTTCTGGGACGCGGTGAGCACGCCGCGCGCGCAGGCCGCGTATCGCGTGACTTTCAGCTGCGCCGCGCTGGCGGGACTCGTCAACCTGGTTTTCGGGCCGCTGCTCGCCTGGGTGCTGGTGCGTTACCGCTTTCCGGGCAGAAAACTCGTAGACGCGCTGATCGACCTGCCGTTCGCATTGCCGACGGCGGTCGCCGGCATCACCCTGACCGCGCTGTATGCATCGACCGGACCGCTCGGACGCTGGATCGAGGCGGCGGGCTGGAAGGTGGCCTACACGCAGACCGGCATCACGGTCGCGCTGATCTTCGTGAGCCTGCCGTTCCTCGTGCGCAGTGTGCAGCCGGTACTGGAACAGCTCGAGCCGGATATCGAGGAGGCCGCGGCGACCCTCGGCGCGGGACGGCTCACGACCATGTGGCGCGTCGTGCTGCCGACCGCATGGCCGGCGATCCTGACCGGCTTCGCGCTCGCGTTCGCGCGCGCGCTCGGCGAATACGGCTCGGTGATCTTCATCGCCGGCAACGTGCCGATGGTGTCCGAGATCGCTCCGTTGCTGATCGTCTCCAAGCTCGACCAGTACGACATTGCGGGCGCGACCGCGATCGCGCTGGTGCTGCTGCTGGCTTCGTTCGCCGCGCTGTTCGCGATCAACCTGCTGCAGTTGTGGACCGTGCGCCGGCGATCCGCGGAGGCGCGATGAACCGCTGGCGCAAATCTTCGACCGCGCTGCGCGATCCGCGCTGGCTGCGCTGGTGCATGCTGGCGATCGCGCTCGCGTTCGTCGGCCTGTTCCTGCTGCTGCCGCTGCTCGCAGTATTCGGCTACGGGTTGCAGCAGGGCGCGCGGTTCTACGTCGCCAGCCTCGTCGATCCCGATGCGCGCGCCGCGATCCGTCTGACCCTGCTGGTCAGCGCGATCGTGGTGCCGGCGAATACGCTGTTCGGCGTCGCCGCGGCGTGGCTGGTCACGCGCTTTGCGTTCCGCGGCAGGAGTCTCCTGCTCAGTCTGATCGATCTGCCGTTCGCGGTGTCGCCGGTGATCGCGGGCCTGATCTATGTGCTGCTGTTCGGCGCACAGGGCTGGCTCGGGTCCTGGCTCGCCGCGCACGACATCCGGATCATCTTCGCGGTGCCCGGCATCGTGCTCGCGACGACATTCGTGACTTTTCCATTCGTGGCGCGCGAGCTGATCCCGTTGATGCAGGCACAGGGCAGCGAGCAGGAGCAGGCTGCGCTGACCCTCGGTGCGGGCGGCTGGTCGATGTTCTGGCGCGTGGTGTTGCCAAAGATCGGCTGGGGTCTCGCCTACGGCGTGATCCTGTGCAATGCGCGTGCGATCGGCGAATTCGGTGCGGTGTCGGTCGTGTCCGGGCATATCCGCGGCCTCACCAACACGATGCCGCTGCAGATCGAGATCCTGTACAACGAATACAACCGCAGCGCCGCGTTTGCGCTGGCCTCGCTGCTCGCGTTGCTCGCGCTGGCCACGCTCGCATTGAAACAACTCGTCGCATGGCGCATGCGCGGCAGCATGCCGGACCAGGACGTCGCCGCATGAGCATCGAACTCGCCGACATCGGTTACCGCTATGGCGATGCGGTCGCTCTTGACGGCATCGACCTGTCGATCGAATCCGGCGAACTGCTGGCGCTGCTCGGCCCCTCCGGCTGCGGCAAGACCACGCTGCTGCGCGTGGTCGCCGGACTCGAATTCCCGGATCGCGGCCGGGTGCATTTCGAGGGCCGCGACGTGACCGCGCTCAGCGCGCGCAAGCGTCACGTCGGTTTCGTGTTCCAGCACTACGCATTGTTCGATCATCTGAGCGTATTCGAGAACGTCGCGTTCGGCCTGCGCGTGCGCGGTTGGCGGCTGCGTCCGCGCCGCGCCGAACTGAAGCGCCGGGTCGGCGAGCTGCTCGAACTGGTGCAACTCGGCGAGCTTGCGCTGCGCTATCCGGCACAGCTTTCCGGCGGCCAGCGCCAGCGTGTCGCGCTCGCGCGCGCGCTCGCGGTGGATCCGGAGATCCTGCTGCTGGACGAGCCGTTCGGCGCGCTCGACGCGCGCGTTCGCGGCGACCTGCGCCGCTGGCTGCGCGGCCTGCACGACCGCATCCACGTGACCAGCGTGTTCGTGACCCACGACCAGGAGGAGGCGTTCGAGCTCGCCGACCGCATCGCGGTGATGAACCAGGGCCGCATCGAGCAACTGGCCGACCCGGACACCTTGTACACGCGACCGGCGAGCCCGTTCGTGTGCCGCTTCCTCGGTGAGGTCAACGAGCTGCCGGCGGCGCTGCATGCGCGCTGGACCGGCGTCGATGCGAGCGATGTAGTCGCGTTCGTGCGCCCGCACGACCTCGACCTGCGGGGTGCGGACCCTGCAGACCCGGCTGCCACGCCGCTGCGCATCGAAACCGTGCGCGATCTCGGTGCGAGCGTGCGCCTCGAGACGACGCCGGCCTCGCACGAAAGGCCATTGGTCGCGATCTACGAACGCGGGCGCTACGCCGCGAGCGGCCTTGGCGCCGGCGCCGCGGTGATCGCGCAGCCGCGGCGCTGGTCGCTGTTCCGTGGCGAAATCCCTTTCGAGCGTGCCGGCCGCTAATCGAATTTTCACGCGACATCGACAGAAATCGTGTGGTTGAATCTGCGAACGTTATGCTCGGGACGCTTTCAAAAGCCGCTTCGGTGCAAGGATGTACCGCGACGAAGGTGGCGCGGCTTTGCCGCGGCCGTTTGCATGCGCTGCGTCCGCAGGAGCGGACGCGAACCACGAAGCCGGACCGGAGGCCGAGTCGCAGGATGCGACGATTAAACCGAGGCTGGACGCCCGGCTTTGCACAATACCCTTGAGCCTTATCGATGCACAAGATCCTCGCAATCGTGCTTTTGCTGGCCGTCGCGCAGGCGAACGCGGGCACGGACACCATGGCGCTGAGCCAGCAGCAGAAAGACCAGCTCGACACGCTGCGTGTCGGCGCCAGCGTCATAGTCGGCGGCTTTCCCGACGGCTTTGGCGGCACGGCCGCGCTGCGTTTCGAGCGCATCGATGTCTATGCATCCGGTGCGCGCGTGATCGCGGTCGGCGCGGATGGCGAGCATGAGCTTGCGCGCAGCCAGCGCGTCGAACTGATCGGCGCGGACGCGGCGGGCGATGTGCGCGCCAGCCTCGCGTTCGACCCCGGTTTTGCGAATGTCAGCGGGGTCGGCTCCGGGCCATCGGGTGCGTTCGTGGTCACCGCGACGACCGATGCGAGAGGCGTGACGATCCACGCGATGCCTTCCACCCAAGCGCTGCCGCGCGGCGTCGTTCCCGAGATCATCGCCGGCGACGATGCGCTGCCGAGCGGCGTCGCAGCGCCCGATCCGCTGACCCGCATGCTGGCCGGCGCGGCGCCGGCAACCGCGCCGCGCGGCGCGACGATCGCGATCGACACCGACAACGAGCTCATGTCGCGGCGTTTCGCCAACAACACGACCAACGCGACGAATTGGATCGCGGACCTGATCGGCGCGATGAACGTGATGTACCAGCGCGATCTCAACGTGGTGCTGCAGCAGGGCACGACCTACCTGCGCACTGCGCCGGATCCGTACACGGCGAACGATACGCCTGCCGACCAGGCCGATCTCAGCGAATTCGGCACCTACTGGGAGGGTCACTACGGCAACGTGCCGCGCAGCTTTGCCGCACTGTTGTCCGGCAAGTCGTCGAGCGGAAATTCGGCATCCGGCATTGCCTGGGTCAATGCGTACTGCAGGACCCAGTCGAACGGCGGCAGCTACAGCGTGACCCAGGTGTTCACGAACGCACAGATCGGCGTCGGCTATTCGGCACTGATCGTCGGCCATGAACTCGGCCACAACTTCGGCGCGTACCACACGCATTGCACCAACGCGAGCACCGGCGGTGCGCCGACCGGAACCAACACGATCGACAAATGCTTCAATACCGAGCCGGGTTGTTATACCGGTGCGACGAGCTGCCCGACATCGGGTCCTGGCGCGCCGGCCGGCACCGTGATGAGCTATTGCAACGTGCGCCAGTGCGGACCGGGCGGCCAGAACGTGCTGCAATTCCATCCGACCCAGATCAGCGTGTTGTCGGCATTGATCGCGCAGAACACGCCGTCGTGTCTCGCCGCCAGCAGCGACGTGATCTTCCGCAACGGTTTTGACTAGCGCCGCGCTGCTCGGAATGTCTTGGAAGCGGCTTCAGCCGCGATGCTCGAAGCCTTCCTTCAAGGGAGGGTCGGGTGGGATGGGGTCAGGCGCGCAATGAAAAGCATCGCGGCTGAAGCCGCTCCTGCGGCCTCCGTCACTCAGTCCCGCATCAACGTGGATTTCCCGAACAGGCTTTCCACCAGGTCCACCGCCAGCTGCGCGGTCTGGTTGCGCAGATCGAGTGCGGGATTGAGCTCGGCGATGTCCAGCGAGCCGAGGCGGCCGCTGTCGGCGATCATCTCCATGCACAACTGCGCTTCGCGGTAGGTTGGGCCGCCAAGGATCGTGGTGCCGACGCCGGGCGCGATCGAGGGATCGAGGAAATCGATGTCGAAGCTGACGTGCAGGTGATCGTTCGGGCCGAGGTTCAGCAAGGCCTCTTCCATCACGCGGCGCATGCCGACCTCGTCGATGTAGCGCATGTCGTAGATGTCGAGGCCGACATCGTGCACGAGCTTCCTCTCGCCGGCGTCGACCGAGCGGATGCCGATCTGGCGGATGCGGTCCGGGGTGATCGTCGGCGCGCCGCCGCCGAGTTCGGTCAGTTCGTGCGGTCCGAGTCCGCACAGGCACGCGACCGGCATGCCGTGGATGTTCCCCGAGGGGGTGACCGTGCTGGTGTTGAAGTCCGCATGCGCGTCGAGCCAGAGCACGGTCAGGCGCTTGCCGCGTTCGCGGCAGTGCCGCGCAACCGCGGTGATCGAGCCGATCGCGAGGCAGTGGTCGCCGCCGAGCAGGATCGGCAGGCGATCGGCGGCGAGTTCGGCGCCGACTGCCTGCATGACCGTGCGATTCCAGGCGATCACCTCGGGCAGGTGGCGATAGCCGTCGTGCGGCGGCTGCCATGGATTCAGCGGTCCGCTGAGGTTGCCGCGGTCGATGACATCGAGTCCGCGCGCCGTGAGCGCGGTGGCGAGGCCGGCGACGCGCATCGCCTCCGGCCCCATCGAGGCGCCACGATCGCCGGCGCCGATGTCGGTCGGCGCGCCGATCAGTGAGATGGGGGGAAGGCTGTGCATGGGCGGTTCGCGCGGCGACGGACGATCTGCGCGCCGCCGTGATTCCTGATGGGCCGGACGTGCATGATCGGCGAAATCGGGCGCCGCGTCGAACGCTATCGACCCAGCGACGGCCCGGAACGGTCCGGCCGCGCGACGCATTCGCGCAACACCGCGAGCAGGCGATCGGGGCCCGCGCTCTTGGCGAGCGCGGCGTCGCAGCCGGCGTCGAGCGCCGCGCGCATGACCTGCTCCTCGCGCTCGACGCTGAAACACACCAGGGCGATCCGCGCGAAGCGCGCTTCGCGGCGCAGCCTCGCGGTGATCTCGGCCGCGGTTTCGCCGCGCAACCAGAAGTCGAGCACGACCGCGTGGCACGACCACTGGGTGAGGGTCTGCACGAGCGCGTCGGCGCTGGACTCGATGCGCACCGCGCAGCCGCGCGCCTCGAGTTCCGCGCCGATCAACGCGGCTTGGCTCGGATCATCCTCGACCAGCACGATGCGCAGCGCGACCGCGGCTTCGGCTTCGGCGGAGGCGGCTCCGGCGGCTATCCCCAGATCGTCGAGCAGCACCCGGATCGGTGCGTCGAGGCGTTCGGCAAGGTGGGCCGGCAGATCGCGCAGCGCCGGGTCCAGCGCCTCCCAGCGGCCGAGCAGGCGATCGACTGCGCGCGCGAGCGCGCCGAGGCGCGCATAGCCATAGGCCGGCGCCGAACCGCACAAGCGGTGGATCTGATCCGCGAACGCGCGATGTGCGGCGGCATCGTCCGGCGCAGCCGCGAATGCGCGCCACGCCTGTGTCAACGCCTGGCGCTTTTCGGCGAGCGAAGCCGCATAGCGCGCCTGCAGGCGCTCGAAGGCTGGATCGCACTCGTTCATCGGCGTTGGCACGGACTCCGCGGAATGCGCGAGGGCATGGTGCCTGTCGCGGGGTCCGCCTGGCGGTGCAATCGCACAGGATTCACGATCTTTTACTCGCAAGCATGCCACCGTCCCGATTTCCGTGCGAAGGTGTCTGCGTCGGCGCGCGCGCCTTTGTCTCGGAGATGGCCATGAGCGATTTGACCCAGCAGGTTCTCGATCATCTGGATCCTTCCAGTATTGCGGCGATCGCCGCGAAACTCGGCGTCGACCCGGCGCAGGCCGAAGCCGCGATCCAGCAGGCGGTGCCGATGGTCGTCGGCGGCATGGCCCGCAATGCCTCGACCGATGCCGGCGCGGATGCGCTGCACACTGCGGCGGCCGATCACGCCGGCACGGACCTCGGATCGATCCTCGGCAGCGTGCTTGGCGGCGCCGGCGGCGGTGGAGCGATCCTCGGTCACATCTTCGGCAACCGCCAGGATCAGGCCACGCAGGGGCTGGGCCAGGCCAGCGGCCTCGGCACGCAGAACGCCGGTCAGCTGCTCGCGATGCTGGCGCCGGTGATCATGGGCGCGCTCGGCAACATGAGCCAGAAACAGGGCATGAATCCCGGTGGCCTCGGCGGCATGCTCGCGCAGGAAGCGCAGAAGATCGGCCAGGGCGCCCACGGTGGCCTGCTGACCTCGGTACTGGACCGCGACGGCGACGGCCAGCTCGGGCTTGGCGATCTGCTGAAAGCAGGCTCGGATTTCCTCGGTTCGCGCGGACGCGTGTAGGAACCTTTCCCTTCCCCCTGCGGAAGAGGGCAGCGCGCTTCATGATCGCGCCGAACCCTCACTCCAGCCCCTCTCCCCATCCAAGATGAGCTCTTCTTCATTTTCCCTTCTCCCGCTTGCGGGAGAAGGGGCCGGTAGGGCGGATGAGGGCGCACCGAAGGTGCGGGAGAGGGGCTCAATGGCTAGAACCGGCCACCCTGGTAATCGCGGATCGTCTCGACGATCTGCTCCGGCGTGTTCATCACGAACGGGCCGTAGCGCGCGACCGGCTCGTTGAGCGGCTTGCCGGCGACGAGGATCAATCGCGTCGCCGCATCGCCGGCCTCGATCAGCACGTCGCCGCCATCGCGATCGAGTACCGCCAGTTCGCCGCGCGCGATGCGCTTCGCCGCGTTGGCCGGACCGATATCGGCAGCGCCCGCATAGACGTACGCGAATGCCGCATGCCCGACCGGCAACGGCACCGCGAAGCGAGCGCCCGCTTCGATCGTCAGATCGAGATAGGTCGGATCGACCGCGATGCCACTGACCGGTCCGCTCGTGTCGCCGATCCGCCCGGCCAGCACGCGCACCTGCACGCCGTCGGCCGGCGCAATTTGCGGGATGCGTTCGGGCGCGATGTCCTGGTAGCGCGGCGCGCCCATCTTTTCGCTGGCCGGCAGATTCACCCAGAGCTGGAAACCCCACATCAGGCCGTCTTCCTGCTCGGGCATTTCCGAATGCACGATGCCGCGGCCGGCGGTCATCCATTGCACGCTGCCCGGTGTCAGCAGCCCGGAATTGCCCTGGTTGTCGGCATGCCGCATGCGCCCGGCGAGCATGTAGGTGACCGTCTCGAAGCCGCGGTGCGGATGGCTCGGGAAACCGCCGATGTAGTCGCCGGCGCTGTCGGAGCGGAACTCGTCGAGCAACAGGAACGGATCGAGCATGTCGAGATCGCGCTGACCGATCACGCGGGTGAGCTTGACTCCCGCGCCATCCGAGGTCGGCTGGCCGCGCAATACCCGCTCGACGCGGCGGCTGGTGGTCGTGGTTGCATTCATCGTGATTCTCCAGAACCGGGAATGCGCCCAACATGGGCGCGCGAAGCTGTGCGCGCAAGCGTGCCTGCGCGAACGCTCTGGAGCGATGGGTGAACGATGGCTGCAAGGCGACTTGCCACGACGAACATCGGCCCAGCTACCGCCACCTTCCCTTGCGCAGAGGGAAGGTGGCGAAGCCGGAAGGGGGCGCTCTCGATGTTTGCACGATGCCGCGCAAAGGCGCTTCCTTCAGCCCTGCAGGCAGCTTCCCCCGCTGTGCGGGGGAAGCGAGCGCAGGATTGATATTCAGGACGCGCTCACTCGTCGTCGTTGACCGGGTCCAGCCGTCCATACAATCCGTGCGACTCACCCGCCGGTCCGGCCGCGAAGAACAACGAATCGACCGGCTGCCCGGCCATCCCGTTGCCGAACGCGATACCCCACAAGCCGTCGATCTGGATCGGATGGTGGTCCTGGCCGCGCAGGCTGCCGAGCGGGAAGCGGAGGACCGGCTCGTACGCATTGATGCGGCCGTCGCCGAAGTTGCCGATCAACAGGCTGTTGCCGAAACGGCCGAAGCCGGCTGGCGCCAGTGCCACGCCCCACGGCGCGTTGAGCGCGCCACGCGACGCGACGCGATGCAGCAGG
>JBIODY010000074.1:0-9017 GCA_044445505.1 Lysobacterales bacterium | reverse complement strand
GCGCATGGCCTGAAACGCGGCGTCGTCGTCGATATCGACTCGACCGTGCATTCGATCCAGCGCGCGATCGAGGAGGCCGAGCTGATGGCAGGCTGCCAGATCCGCTCGGTCTACGCGTCGATCGCCGGCAGCCACATCAAGGACGAGAACTCGCATGGCACCGCACCGATCCGCGATCGCGAAGTGAGTCCCGGCGACCTCGACGCGGTGCTGAACTCGGCCTGCGCGATCGCGATTCCGGCCGATCGCAGCGTGCTCTACCGCGAACCGCAGGAATACCTGATCGACGGCCAGGAAGGCATCCGCCACCCGGTCGGCATGTCCGGCGTGCGCCTCGAAGCGAACGTGCATCTGGTCACCGGCGCGGCCAGCGCGATCCAGAACATCACCAAGTGCATCAACCGCTGCGGCCTCAGTGTCGACGAGTTGCTGCCGGCTGCCGTCGCGTCCGCGCGTGCGGTGCTGACCGAAGACGAGCGCGAGCTCGGCGTGTGCATGGTCGACATCGGCGCCGGCACCACCGACATCGCGATCTTCACCGGCGGCGCGTTGCGCCACACGACCTCGCTGGCGATCGGCGGCGACCAGGTGACCTCCGACATCGCGCACCTGATGCGCACGCCGACGGCGCATGCGGAGGAGCTCAAGGTCCGCTACGCCTGCGCGCTGGCCCAGCTTGCGCATGCCGAGGAAACGATCCAGGTGCCGAGTGTCGGCGACCGGCCGCCGCGGCGGCTCGCGCGGCAGAACCTCGCCGAGGCGGTGCAGCCGCGCTACGAGGAGATCTTCGAGATGGTGCAGGCGGATCTGCGCCGCAGCGGCCGCGAGGAGCTGGTGCGCGCCGGGATCGTGCTGACCGGTGGCGCCGCGCGCATGGAAGGCGCACTCGATCTCGCCGAGGAACTGTTCCACATGCCGGTGCGCCTCGGCACGCCGCAGCACGTGACCGGGCTCGCCGACGTGGTCGCCAATCCGATGCAGGCGACCGGCGTGGGTCTCCTTCTATACGGCAGTCGCGGCGGCGGTGTACGCAGCGTACCCGCAAGCGTGTCGGCGGTCGGTGGTTTGTGGAACCGGGTTTCGACCTGGTTCAAGGGCGAGTTTTAGGCACCGCCGCCGAAGTCGGTGGCATGAAAAGGTAGGAGCGCACCCTGTGCGCGATCGCGACGCGGTGTCGCGCACAGGGGTGCGCTCCTACACGGAAAAACAGGATCGCGGCGCAGGACGCGCCGCGCAGCGACCGAGACGGTCGCGAGGCATCGGCGCGCCAAGCCGGTGCGGACGGGCTCCGGACCGGAAAGGTCATGGACCCGGGAACGATAACGAGAGAAGCAGCAATCACTTTTGCGGAGGATGGGAAAATGTTCGAATTCGTCGAAAGAATGGCACCCAACGCGGTCATCAAGGTGATCGGCGTCGGCGGCGGCGGCGGCAACGCGGTCAGCCACATGGTTCACGCCGGTGTCGAGGGCGTGGATTTCCTCTGCGCGAATACCGATGCGCAGGCACTCAAGAGCAGCGGCGCGAAATTCACCCTGCAGCTCGGCGCGAACGTGACCAAGGGTCTCGGCGCGGGCGCGAATCCCGAGGTCGGCCGCCAGGCCGCGCTCGAGGACCGCGAACGCATCGTTGAACTCCTGACCGGCGCCGACATGGCCTTCATCACCTGCGGCATGGGCGGCGGCACCGGCACCGGCGCAGCGCCGGTGGTCGCGCAGCTGGCCAAGGAAATGGGCATCCTGACCGTCGCGGTGGTGACCAAGCCGTTTCCGTTCGAGGGCCGCCGGCGCATGCAGGTCGCGCTCAAGGGCATTGAAGACCTGGGCCAGTACTGCGACTCGCTGATCACGGTGCCGAACGAGAAGCTGCTGACCGTGCTCGGTCGCGACGTGACCCTGCTCAGCGCGTTCAAGCAGGCCAACGACGTGCTGCTCGGCGCGGTGCAGGGCATCGCCGACCTGATCACCCGTCCGGGCCTGATCAATGTCGACTTCGCCGATGTGCGCACGGTCATGTCCGAGATGGGGATGGCGATGATGGGCACCGGCACCGCGCGCGGCGACGACCGCGCGGTCGCCGCAGCCGAGGCGGCGATCAACAACCCGCTGCTCGACGACGTCAATCTCGCCGGCGCCTGCGGCATCCTGGTCAACGTCACCGCCGGTACGAACCTGACCATGCGCGAGTTCGACGACATCGGCCAGGTCATCCACGAGTTTGCCAGCGAAGACGCCACCGTCGTGGTCGGCACCGCGCTCGATCCGGAACTCAAGGACGACGTGCGCGTGACCGTGGTCGCGACCGGCCTCAACCGCGCGGTCGCGCGGCAGTCGCTGCGCGAGCGCGAGCGCGAAGTCGCGCCGACGCCGCGTTCGCAGATGCGCGTGGTGCGCAATGCGACGACCGGTGAGGTCGACTACCTCGGCATTCCGGGTCAGCCGATGCGTGCGACTGCGTTCGATCATGCGGCCGCGCCCGCGCAGGAAGCATCCGGCGATTACCTGGACATTCCGGCGTTCCTGCGCCGGCAGGCCGACTGATCGTCGTCCCGGCAGGGTGCTTTTTTTCGACACCCTGTCGGTGCGACGCAAGGATGCATCGCACGCAAGTCGCGCGATCGATTTGCGGAGCAGGCGGCGCGGCTTTGCCGCGACCGTGCGAGCTGAAAAAGTCCGGGTTGGGCTTTTCAGCATCCTGCTCGTCCCATCCCGATCGCCCGGTTGCCGGCATGTCCGGTGGCCCGGGCGAACACCGGTGCGCATCGAACACGCACCGATGACGGACCGCCATCCTGTGGCGCCAGGATGGCGGACATTGTCGACGCTGTCGATCCGAGGAATGCCGGCAAGCGTCGAGTCGTATTGTTGCTAAAACGCAACAGTTTTGTGGGTTGCATACATCGTTTAACTTTTCTCCACAAATCCGCTGTGCTAACCTCGCCGATGTTTTGTCAGCTCCTGCCCCAGGGGTCACACCATAAAAATGATCAGACAGCGCACGCTCAAGAATGTCATTCGGGCGACAGGCGTGGGTCTTCACACGGGCGACAAGGTCTACATGACCTTGCGACCGGCAGCGGTCGACACCGGAATCGTGTTCCGGCGTGTCGACCTGGCCAACCCGGTGGATATCCGTTCCTGTTGCGAAAATGTAGGCGATACCCGCCTCTCCACCACGCTCGTCAAAGGTGATGTCCGCATCGCGACGATCGAGCACTTGCTCTCGGCGATGGCTGGACTCGGCATCGACAATGCTTATGTCGATCTGTCGGCACCGGAAGTGCCGATCATGGACGGCAGTGCCGGCCCGTTCGTGTTCCTGCTGCAATCGGCCGGAATAGAGGAACAGGCCAAGGCCAAGCGCTTCATCCGCATCAAGAAATCGGTCACCGTCCGCGACGGCGACAAATGGGCTCGCTTCGAGCCGTTCGATGGTTTCAAGGTCGGTTTCTCGATCGACTTCAACCATCCGATGTTCACCAAGCGCACCTCGACATCCGAGATCGACTTCTCGACGACCTCGTTCGTCAAGGAAGTCAGTCGCGCGCGCACGTTCGGTTTCATGCGCGACATCGAGATGCTGCGCGAGAGGAACCTGGCGCTCGGCGGATCGATGGACAATGCGATCGTCCTCGACGATTATCGCGTGCTCAACGAGGACGGCCTGCGTTACGAGGACGAGTTCGTCAAGCACAAGATCCTCGACGCGATCGGCGATCTGTACCTGCTCGGACACAGCCTGATCGGTGCGTTCTACGGCTACAAGTCGGGTCACGAGCTCAACAACAAGCTGTTGCGCATGTTGCTGGTGGACGCGGCGGCATGGGAAGAGGTCAGCTTCGAGGACGAGAGCCAGGCACCGATTTCCTACGCGCATCCCGCGCAGGCGGTGTGACATCGGATCAGTTTGAAAACTGCTCCGGCACAGGGAGCTGTCGCCGCGGCAAGGACTGCGCTTCGCCAAAAGCGAACCAGGTCGCAGTAGTAATCAAGCCGGCCGTGGATGATGCCGGCGCAGCGGTTCGGTCCGCTGCCGCATGGGAGCTGGATGGATCTGCCTCCCATGCCTGAGCCGAGCGTGGTACGAAGCCCGCTGCGGTGAACAAGAAGAAGATCGGGTCTTCGCCAGAAGGCCCCGCGTCGCAGGGGAACAGGAGCCGCCCCGGCTCCTGGAAAGCGGTCGGACCCAAGGTCACGACTCCGCTTGGTTGGAATCGTCGTCGGCGAAGGACGCCAGGTGTAGATAAAGGGCCCGAAGTTCCGGGTCTGAGGTGACTTTCGCTGTCGCGCGCAAATGGCGGGCGGCTGCGGCGGAAAGCGGTTTCGGCTTTGTCGGTTCCGGGGGAACGGTCGGCAGGGGCGCCACTTTCACGGCAAAACGTTCGACCGTGCCGCCGAGGGCGGTACGGGCTTCGGCAAGCAAGGCGGATTGATAAAGCCTAATGCGGCTGGCCCAGGTCGGACTCGATGCCAGAAAGACAATCCGTCCGTTGCGGACGTCCGCGAGCCGGGTCTCGCGTGCGACCGCCATGGGCAAGAGGTGGCGCAATCTTTCATCCAGTGCGTCGAGCGCGCGCGCGCGATCCGCGAGCGTGTCGAGCACGATGCACTCCGCTGCGGGCTTCGGGCCGGCAGTGGGAGGCTGGAGGGGATTGCGACTTGGCGACATGACGAATACGAACTCGGCACTCTCGAGCATGAACATCATTATCGTCCGCAATGCGCGTTTCCTGCCAAGCCGGATCGATCTTGCCGGCCGCCGCGGTCGCCTGATCGCCGTGGCAACCGTCGCCGGCTGTGCGCTGCTATGCGTCGCGCTGGGCGCGGCCTCGACCCTGCTGGTGGGCGGTTCGCGCGGGCACGAACTGCATGAGGTCGCGGCCTTGCGCGCGACCATCGCGGCGCAGAGCGAACGCCTCGACCAGCTCGATCACGATTCGGGGCGCAATCTCGATGCGCTGGCGCTGCAGCTGGGCCAGTTGCAGGCGCAGGCGACCCGGCTCAACGCGCTCGGCGACCGTCTGACCCAGGTCGGCAAGCTCGACGACGGCGAATTCGATTTCGCGGCGGAGCCCGCGCTCGGTGGCCAGGATGACCTGCCCGGTGTGCCGGGCCGGCCGGTCCCGCTGCAAAAGGGTGTCGACGACCTGCGCGCGGAGTTCGCCAACCAGGAAGCGCAGCTCGACGTGCTCGAGAACCTGCTGCGCGACCGCACGATCGACAACGCGCTGCTGCCGAGCGGCATGCCGGTTGCGCAGGGCTACATCGCCTCCGGCTTCGGCGCGCGCACCGATCCCATCGACGGTCATCCAGGTGTGCACATGGGCGTCGATTTCGACGCGCCGGTCGGCAGCCCGGTGCTCGCGGTCGCCGACGGCGTGGTCACGTTCGCCGGCGTGCGCAGCGGCTACGGCAACGTGGTCGAGATCGATCACGGCAATGGCTACATGACGCGCTACGCGCACAACTCCGCGTTCGTGGCCGCGGTCGGCACCCACGTGCATGCCGGCGACACCGTCGCCAGGGTCGGCTCGACCGGCCGTTCCACCGGACCGCATTGCCATTTCGAGGTCTGGTTGAATGGGCGCGCGGTCAACCCGATGGCATACGTGAAGTCGAAGCGGGCGACCCGCACCTGACAAAGCGTTGCCGGGGCTTTCATGCCCGGCCGGCGCGCCGCCGCAGGCTCTTGAAAGAGCCCGGTCCGGCACAAACTGGTTTTTATTGAGCCGAGGCCACCGTATCATCGGCGGCTGTTGTTTTCCCGCGGCGATTTGCTTCACCCGGCCCGCGTGCCGCGAACGAACAAACCGGCCGTCCGGGCCGGACTTCCCATACGCTTTCCTCCCCGAAGACCATCCATGCTCAACAGTGTCCTGACGCGCATTTTCGGCAGCCGCAACGAACGCGTGCTGCGCCAGCTCGGCAAGTCCGTCGCCAAGATCAATGCGCTGGAAGCGCAGATGCAGGGCTTGTCCGACGATCAGCTACGCGCCCGGACCGACGAGTTCCGCCAGCGCCTGGCCGCCGGCGCCGCGCTGGACAGCCTGCTGCCGGAAGCGTTCGCGACCGTGCGCGAGGCAGCGTACCGCGTGCTGGGCCTGCGCCACTACGACGTGCAACTGATCGGCGGCATGGTCCTGCACTCGGGCAAGATCGCCGAGATGCGCACCGGCGAGGGCAAGACCCTGGTCGCGACCCTGCCGGTCTATCTCAACGCGCTGCAAGGCAAGGGCGTGCATTTGGTCACCGTCAACGACTACCTCGCCAAGCGCGACTCGGTGTGGATGGGCAAGGTCTACAACTTCCTCGGCATGAGCGTCGGCGTGGTCTACCCGGGCATGGAGCATGGCGACAAGCGCGAGGCCTATGCCGCCGACATCACCTACGGCACCAACAACGAGTTCGGCTTCGACTACCTGCGCGACAACATGGCGCTGTCGAAGGATCAGCGCTATCAGCGTGGCCTGCATTACGCGATCGTCGACGAGGTCGACTCGATCCTGATCGACGAGGCGCGCACGCCGCTGATCATCTCCGGGCCGTCGGACGAATCGCCGCAGCTCTATGTCAAGGTCAACCGCATCGTGCCGCGCATGACGCGCCAGGCCAAGGAAAGCAAGCCCGGGGAACCGGTCGAACCGGGCGACTACTATGTCGACGAGAAGCAGAAGCAGGTGCACCTGTCCGAGGAAGGCATGCAGCATGCCGAGGACCTGCTGCGCGAGGAAGGCATCATCGGCGAGGAAGAGGGACTCTACGACTCGCAGCACATCGCCGTCGTGCATCACCTGAACGCCGCGCTGCGCGCGAACGCGATCTACCAGCGCGATGTCGACTACATCGTGCGCGACGGCGAGGTCATCATCGTCGACGAGTTCACCGGCCGCACCCTGACCGGCCGGCGCTGGTCCGACGGGCTGCACCAGGCGGTCGAGGCGAAGGAAGGGGTGCCGATCCAGCGCGAGAACCAGACCCTCGCCTCGATCACCTTCCAGAACCTGTTCCGCATGTACGACAAGCTGTCCGGCATGACCGGCACGGCGGATACGGAAGCCTACGAATTCCAGTCGATCTACGGCCTCGAAGTGGTGGTGATCCCGACCCATCGGCCGATGGTGCGCAAGGACGAACCCGACGTCGTGTTCCTCAAGGGCGACCCGAAGTACGACGCGATCGTCGAGGACATCAAGGAAAGCTACGCGCGCGGCCAGCCGGTGCTGGTCGGCACCGCCTCGATCGAGATGTCCGAACTGGTGTCCGAATTGCTGAAAAAGCAGGCGGTGCCGCACGAGGTCCTGAACGCGAAGCAGCACGAGCGCGAGGCGCACATCGTCGCCCAGGCGGGACGCCCCAAGGCGATCACGATCGCGACCAACATGGCCGGCCGCGGCACCGACATCGTGCTCGGCGGCAGTCTCGAGGCGGAACTTGCCACCCTCGGCGAAGACACGTCGGATGCCGATCGCGAACGCATCAAGGCCGAGTGGAAACGTCGCCATGAGGAAGTCGTCGAACTCGGCGGCCTGCGCATCGTCGGCACCGAACGCCATGAATCGCGGCGCATCGACAACCAGCTGCGCGGCCGTTCCGGCCGCCAGGGCGATCCGGGCTCGAGCCGCTTCTACCTGTCGCTCGAAGACAACCTGATCCGCATCTTCATGGGCGAGGGCGTTGCGCGCCTGATGCGCATGTTCGGCATGAAGGAAGACGACGCGATCCAGGACAAGATGGTCAGCCGCCAGATCGAGAAGGCGCAACGCAAGGTCGAGGCGCACAATTTCGACATCCGCAAACACCTGCTCGAGTTCGACGACACCGCGAACGACCAGCGCAAGGTCATCTACGAGCAGCGTAACGAATTGCTCGACAGCGAGAGCGTGGGCGAGACCGTGGCGAACATCCGCCAGGACGTGTTCACCGATCTGGTGCGCCGCCACGTTCCGCACGATTCGGTCGACGAGCAATGGAACATCCCCGCCCTGCAGGCGGAACTCGACGCCGAGTTCGGTGTGCAGCTGGATATCAAGCGCTGGCTCGATGAGCAGCAGGAAGCCGACGCCGACCACGTGCTCGAACATGTGCTGGCCGGCGCGGACCGCCTGTTCCGCGAGAAGGAGGCGATGCTGGGGTCGGAAGTCATGCGCGGCCTCGAGCGGCACGTGATGTTGTCGGTGCTCGACAACGGCTGGAAGGAGCATCTGTCCAGCATGGACTACCTGCGCCAGGGCATTTATCTGCGCGGCTACGCACAGCAACAGCCCAAGCAGGAGTTCAAGCGCGAGGCATTCGAGCTGTTCGAGCGCATGCTCGGCCGCATCAAGTTCGACATCGTGCAGATGCTCGCGCGCGTGCGCATCCGCAGTGAGGACGAGGTCGATGCAATGGAGCGGCAACAGCGCGAGCAGGCGGAAGCGCAGGCGCGCGCGATGCAGTTCCAGCATGCCGAGGCGGGCGGATTCGCCGTCGGCGAACTGCCGGTCGATCCGGGTGCGAACCCCGTTGCGCAAGCACCGTTCGCGCAGATGCCCATCCATCGCGATGCGCCGAAGGTCGGACGCAACGATCCTTGTCCGTGCGGTTCCGGCAAGAAGTACAAGCAATGCCACGGCAAGCTCGCCTGAGCTCACCCCCGCACGACCGGCTCGCATGCCGTCATCCCGGCGCAGGCCGGGATCCATCCCGCTCCTGGGTGAAAAAACCAGGGATCCCGGCTTTTGCCGGGGTGACGAATGGTTGCATCGCGCCGGATCGTCCTCGCGCGACGCAACGTCCATGATTCGCAGCGTGCTGCACGTCGTCGCCGGCGTCCTGCGCGACGCGCAGGGCCGCATCCTTCTCGCGCAACGTCCTGCCGGCAAGCACCTGGCCGGACTATGGGAGTTTCCCGGTGGAAAATGCGAAGCCGGTGAGGCGCCGGTCGACGCGCTTGCACGCGAGCTGCGCGAGGAACTCGGCATCGTCGTCGAATCCGCGCGGCCGCTGATCGGCGTGCCGCACCGCTATCCGGATACCGAT
>JBIODY010000073.1:0-9037 GCA_044445505.1 Lysobacterales bacterium | reverse complement strand
ATCGACGATGTCCGCGTGGTCGGAGTGGTGTTGCTGGACGGTGTCTGCTTCACCGGGCCATGGTTTCAGATCGCGCGCATCGCCGGCGTACTCGCGCGCCCGCCGCGCGAGTGGTTGAAGTTCCTGCAGCGCCGCGCCGGTGCGATCGCCGCGCGCACGGACGCGCCGCCGGCGACCGCCGCCTATCGCGACTGGCCGACGCGCGGCGAGGCACGCGCGCAGTTGCAGGCGCTGCTCGCGCGCGATGCGAAGGCGATGTTCGTGTACACGCGCGGCATCGCGGATTACTTCCGCGATCCGCGCCAGTTCGCGTGGAGCTTCGGCCACGCCGCGCGCGATCCGCGCGTGACGATGCACTACTGGCGCGATTGTGATCACACGTTCTATGCACGGTTCGCCCGCGAACGGCTGCTCGCGACGCTCGAGCAGTGGCTCGCCACGTTCGGCCGGGGTGAGGCCGGGGCCGGATCATGAGCGTCGAGCACGGCCCGTTGCAGGTTCCGCAATCATCGCCGCGCGGTGGCGTCAATCCCCGTTCGCACCTGTATCTGGAACCGCAGATCGCGCGGCTGCGCATCGCCCTGGTCACCCCGCTCAGGGTGCCCGCGTGGCTGGCCGCATTCCTGAAGACGGCCGCCGATCGTGACTGGATCGATGTGAATGTCGTATTGGCTGCGTTCGAGGTGCCGGCGCGCGCGCATGCGCACCTGCCGATCGACGTGCGCGCTTACCTTGCGATGGAGCGGCGGCGCCAGCGCCACGCCGGCGGCGGCATGCTGGCGCGCGTGGATGTGTCCGAATATGCGCGCCGGCACGGGGCCACGCTCAGCGCCGGCGGCGACGACATCGCGCAACTGGGCATCGACCTGGCCGCGCTCGCGCCGGATCTCATCCTGCTCTACGGCGGCCGCGATTGGGCCGAAGCGATCGCCGCAAACGCCCGCTGGGGCTGCTGGTGCATCGGCAGCGATCTTGCCGACCCGCGTTCGGCCGCGCTGAATCTGCTGGTGCCATTGATCGATCGCAAGCTGGTGACGGCGGTCGGTCTGCGCCTCGACTATCACGCGCCGCAGCGATCCATTGCGCTGGCTGTCGGCAATGGCGCGACACGCGCAGGATCGTTCACCCTGCAGCGCGAACAGGCGCTGCGCAAGCTGCCCACGCTGCTGCTGCGCTCGTTGCGCCTGCTGCACGAGGACCGCTTCGCGGTGCCGGAGCGCAGCGCGGCCGACCTGCGCCTGCAGGACGATGGCAGGATCTTCGCGTCCGGCGCCGGGCTGCGCGCGTTCGACGTTTCGCTGCGCAACACGTTGCGCTGGTGGCGGCAGCGCTGGCACGGCGAGGATCCGTGGTTTCTGGGCGTGCGCCGCGCACGGACTGCGCTCGATCCGGCAGCCCCGGAAGTCGGCGCGGTCGATGTGCTGGCAGCGCCCGCGGGGCGCTATTGGGCGGACCCTTGCATCGTCGAGCACGCTGGCGAGCGCATGTTGTTCGTCGAGGAATATGCATACCGGGGCCGCAGGGGTGTCATCGCCTGCCTTGCGTTGCGCGCCGACGGCACGGCGCAGCGGCTCGGCATCGCGCTCGAGGAATCCTGGCATCTGTCCTATCCGCAGGTGTTCGAAGCGGACGGCGCCTGGTACATGACCGTCGAATCGGGCGCGGCGAAGCGCGCCTGCCTGTACCGCGCGGCCGGGTTTCCGCTGCTCTGGGAAAAAGTCGGCGACCTGCTCAGCGGCTGCATCTGCGTCGACCCGACCCTGCACTTCCACGAAGGCCGCTGGTATCTGTTCGCGAACGTTTCGGAAAGCGGCGTCGGCAACACCTGCGACGAGCTGTTCCTGTTCGTCGCCGATTCATTTTCAGGGCCGTATGTTCCGCATCCGGAGAATCCGGTCGTCCGCGACGTGCGTCGATCGCGGCCGGCCGGCCGTCTGTTCCTGCATGACGGACGGCTGATCAGGCCGGCTCAGGATTGCGCGCCGGACTACGGTGCGGCGATTGTCTTCAACGAGGTGCTTGAGTTGAGTCCGACCCGTTACCGCGAACGCGAACTTGCCCGTCTCGCGCCCTCGTGGATGCCCGGTTTGCGCGGCTGCCACACCTACAGCGCGCTTGCCGGAACCGAGGTCATCGACGGACTCGGACATCCGGCCGCGGATGCGAGGAGGATCACGCTGATCGATGTCCCGGTGATCGGCACGATCGCCGCGACCCAGCCGGTCGTGTCTGCGCTGATGCCGGTCTACAACGGCGAGCGCTTCCTCGCCGAAGCACTCGACAGCGTACTCGCGCAGACCCTGCGCAATATCGAGGTGGTCGTGGTCGACGATGGATCGACCGATGCCAGTGCGGCGATCGCGGATCGCTACGCCGCCGCGCATCCGGGCCGCGTACGGGTGATCCACCAGCCCAACCAGGGGTTGCCGCTGGCGCGCAACGCCGCGATCGCGGCTGCGCGCGGGCGCTACCTCGCGCTGCTCGACGCCGACGATGTCTGGCTGCCCGGTCACCTGGCCGCATGCGTCGATGCGCTCGAACGCGATCCGATCACCGGTCTCGTGCATGCCGACGCGGAGGACATCGATGCGGACGGCAAGCCGCTCCCGATCGAAAGTGAGGCGACGCGCTGGGGCCGGGATGCGCGCGATCCGTACGCGGCAGTGCTGCTGCGGCGCCAGCACATCGTCTGCCCGACCGCGGTGTTCCGGCGCAGCGTGATCGACAACGTCGGCGCATTCGACCCGGAATTCAACCGGCTCGGCTGCGAGGATCGCGACCTCTGGTTGCGCATCGCCGAGGTCTCCAACGTCGTCTACATCGCCGAGCTGCATGCGCGCTACCGGATCCATGGTTCCAACATGAGCGCGAACAGCGAGCGCATGTGGCGCGCGCGCAAGCTGCTGGTCGACAAGTACGCGGCGCGACCGCGTGGACGTCCGTTGCGAAGGCGGGCGCGCGCCGCGATCGATGCCGACCTCGGCCATGAACTCGCGCGCGCACCGCAGGCGTTGCCCGCGCTGGCCGCGTTCTCGCGCGCGCTGCTGCGCGATCCGCTGCGCGTCGATGCGTGGAAGGGATTGCTGCGGCGCGTGCTGGTCGGCAGGCGTCCCGGTGTCTTGGTCACGCGTTGACGCACGCGCCGCGACCCGGCGCCGCCACTGGCGCGTTTTGCAGGCAAGATGACGCGACGCGCACGCCGGAATCCCGCAAGCGGTTGTCAGACCCGCGGCAATGCGCGCGCGACAAGCCGATCAACCCATGAAAGGTCAAGGCATGACAACGGAAACGGTTCTGGTCACCGGCGGCGCCGGCTACATCGGCAGTCATGTGGTGCTGAAGCTGGTCGAGAGCGGCCATCGCGTCGTGGTGCTGGATGATCTCAGCACAGGATTTCGCGAGGCGGTGATCGGCGCCGAGCTGATTGTCGGCAACTGCGGCGACAGCGACCTGGTCGGCAACGTGCTGCGTGGGCACGGCATCGCCACGCTGCTGCACTTCGCGGCACGCACGATCGTACCCGAATCGGTCGCCGACCCGCTGCGCTACTACGCGAACAACACCTGCGCGACGCGAAACCTGCTCGCCGAGTGCGCGAAGGCCGGGGTGCGCCAGATCGTGTTCTCCTCGACCGCTGCGGTGTACGGCATTCCGGCCGGTGGCCGCGCTTCCGAGGACATGCCGACTGCACCGATCAACCCGTACGGCAGCTCGAAGCTGATGAGCGAATGGATGCTGCGCGACCTGGCCGCAGCCGGTGGACCGCGCTATGTCGCGCTGCGCTATTTCAATGTCGCCGGCTGCGATCCGCAGGGGCGCATCGGCCAGTCGACGAAGAATGCGACCCTGCTGGTCAAGGTCGCCTGCGAGGCCGCGCTCGGCAAGCGGCCGCACGTGGCCGTGTTCGGCACCGACTATGCGACCCCGGACGGCACCGGCGTGCGCGACTACATCCATGTCGACGATCTCGCCCAGGCGCATCTGGATGCGTTGCGCTATCTGCAGGCCGGCGGCGCCAGCGCGACCTTCAATGCCGGCTACGGCCACGGCTACTCGGTACGCGAAGTTCTCGATGCGGTGTCGCGCGCGCACGGCGCGCCGGTGCCGGCGATCGAGCAGCCGCGGCGCGCCGGCGATCCACCGATCCTGATTGCCGAAGCGCAGCGGATCGCGACTGTGCTCGGCTGGAAGCCGCGTCTGGATGATCTGGATGCGATCGCGCGCACGTCGCTGGCCTGGGAACGGCGGCTCGCTGCCGGCGCGTGACGGCGGCCGATTCGCGGTATTGCGGCAGGTGGCTCAACTGCCGCTGCGCGCGCGCAACCGATAGGCGGCCATGCCGAGCAGTTCGTGGATCGCCCATTCGCTCTTGCGCAGCGCCGAGGTCTGCGGCAGGAAGTAGCCGAGCTCGCCGGGCGCGAGATAAACCGAACCGCTGGACAGTGGACACGGCTCGAAACCCGCGGCGCGAAACGCGAACAGCGCACGCGGCATGTGCAGTGCGGACGTCACCAGCCAGAACCGGTGCGGCGGAGCGGGCGACAGCGCGGCGAGATGGCGCGCACTTTCCCAGGTAGTGGTCGAGTCCTGCTCGATCGTCAACGCGGTGGCCGGCACGCCCCACTGCAACGCGAGCTGTCGCATCAGGCGGCTCTCGGATATCGCGAACGGGCCGCCGCCGACCAGCAGCAGGTGCGCATCCGGTCCCTGCTCGCGCGCGCGCGCGACGCCGGCGAGCAGACGCCGGAAACTGTTTGCGGAAAGCGCGCCGGTGTCCGCATCGCCGACCGGCTCGCGATCGACGCCGCCGGCGAGGACCACGACATACGGCGGCGTGGCGGCGGCACAGGCGGTCGCGGACGGCGTCGCCGATTCGATCGATCTCACCAGCGCATTCGCGACGAAAGGCGTCATCAGCACGACCGCGGCGGTGGCGCCGGCTATCGCCGAACGGCGCAACCAGGCATGCGTGCGTGCGCACACGAACGCGAGTATGCAGGCCAGCAGCCAGGTCAGTGGCGACAGGCAGAAGTCGATCATGCGCAGTCGAGGCGCCGACGCGGATATTCCGCGGGTGGTCGCGGTGCCGACGTCATCGCCCCGGAGCCTCGATCAACCGTGATACCAGGGTTTCCTGCAACTGCCTGGCCTGGGTCAGTGCGTCGGTCGCGAACGCAATCGCCGGATCGTCGCGGCGTGCCAGGGTGTCGTCGCCGAACGTGAACGTGCTGCTCTCGAACACGGAGCCGGACAGTGCCTGACGCATGTAGTAGCTGCCGTCCTGCTCGAATCCGTCGGCACCTCCGTAGTTGGCGGCCCAGAAATAGAGGCGATCGTGCGTGCCGCGTTGCCAGACCGGAATGCCCTGCATGCGCGCGGCGCTGCCGGTGGCGCCGAGCAGCGCCAGCAGGGTAGGGGCGATATCGATATGCGAAGTCGGGCTGTCGATGAGGGAGGTCTGCTGCAGCGCATCGGGAGCATAGATGAGCAGCGGAACGCGGAACATGTAGTCGCTGATCTTGCCGATCGCAAGCGCCGGATCCTCGGCGCGTGTGCGGATACCGTGATCCGCAGTGACCGCGATGACCGTGTGATCGAGGCGCCCCAGATCGCGCAGCAGGTCCACGAGTTCCTTTACCCACATGTCCTGCAGCAGCATCAGCGCGCGGCCGCGGGCCAGCACGGTCGACTCCGAATGCAACGCGGTCCATGGCGCATGCGCGACCTGCGGCAGGTAGGCGACGCAATAGCGTCGATGGGTGTGCACCGCGTCGGCGATGTCGGCCTTCATCTTCTCGAGCGCCTGGAAATCCGCGGCAAGGCGCGCATGCAGCAGCTCGCGCGACGCGGCGTCGAACACGCTGCCGCTGCGCTCGAGTTGCGCCAGCAGTTCGTCGGCACGCTGCTCGCCGGTTGCGTGCAGCGGATCGTCAGCATGCTCGTCGGACGCATAGAGCGTTTCCGCGCCGAACGCGGCATACATGCGATCGTCGACCTCGGCGTGATACAGGCTCGGCAGATAGACGCGGCGGACCGGGACGCTGTCCTTGAGGGCACTCATGAGGCCGTTCAGCGACGCATGCTGCAGGTTGCGGAACAGGCGCCGGCGTCCCTGCGGATAGAGTCCGGACAGCATCGAGTAGACCGCATCGCTGGTGTAGGGGTAGGTCGTGTAGTGGCGCTGCGCGACGAACGAACGCTCGAACAGCGGTCCGATGCCGGGCAGCTCGCGGCCGGACGCGGCGAAATCCAGCGCCTGTGCCGGCCCGGTCTCCATGATGAAAACAAGCACATCGGCGTCACGCTCGCTGCCGATCAGTGGATTTGCGCTATCGAGCGCCGCGCTGTGAGTGAGCTGGCGCGAAGCGGCGAGCGCCTGATTGAAATCGAGGTGACCGGTGCTGCCCTGGTCCGCGCCGGGACCCAGCAGCATGCGCGCGACGCGGCCGACGCTGCTCGGGTTCAACAGCGAATCCGGCAACCGATGGGCAAGGCTCAGCGCGGCGACCACGACCGCCAGCGCTGGAATGCTGATCGCCGGCAGCATCAACAGGCGTCGATACCACGGCGAGTCATGCAGAGGACCGACACGTTCCACGCGCCGCGCAAGGCGCGCGAGAATCCAGATCGCCACCCAAGCAGCAAGCACGATGCCCAGCTTGATCGCGCTCGCGACCGTGATGTATTCGCTGCCCATGCCGGGATTCGCGATCGACCAGCGCAGCGAATCCATGACCAGGTCGCGCGACACGTACTGGCCGACTTCGGCCTGCGCGCGCAGTTCGAAGAAATACACTGTGCCCAAGGCAATGCACAGGAGTGCCGCTGCCCCGGCGCGATAGCGCCGGAACAACACGCACACGATCGGCGTTGCGAGCAGCGGCACCAGGATCAGATTGACGACGATGTCGTCGAAGTAGAACCCCAGACGCTGCAGCGGCGACACCTCGTACGCCTTGAGCTTGCCGAGGAATCGCGCGATGGCCTCCCATTGCAGATCGAGCATGCCGATCTTGAGATAGAGGCCGAGCAGGCCGAGCAGCAGGAAACAGTCGAGGACGGCGAATGTAGCCGTGCCCGGCCGGAGGCGTGGACGCACGTTGAAGGTCTCCTTCTGCCCGGATCCGCGCGCAGGATTCGCATTCAGCTTAGCAGGCCGCCGAGCGCGTCAGTACCTGCGCCGGCGCAGCCATGTCGACGCATAGCCGCGCAGGACCGGATCCAGCACGAACGCCGGCACCACGAACAGCACGATCGAAAGCAGCGCCATCATGCCGAGCCGGGCCAGTGGCGAGGCGAGCCCGAACATGTCAGTCCCGAGTACGACGCCGGTCAGCAATGCGGCCAAGGCCAGTGCAGTGGATACGGTGCGCAGGTCCGGCCACGCGCGAAGCTCGCGTGGGCACAGGATGAATTGTCCGATACCGAGCCAGGCGTAACTTGCGAGCGTCGCGTAGATCGCGCCGGTGACACCCAGTCGCGGGATCAGCAGCAGGTTCAGCGTTGCGTTGATCAGCATTGCGGATACGTTGAGGGCGAGCACGGTCTTGGAGCGTTTCTGCAGCAGCAGCCCCGAACCGGCGAGATCGACGATGCCGTAGATCACATAGCAGCTGCCGATCAGCACGAACACCGGAGCGGACGCCTGCTTGTCGTGCCCCGACAGCAGCAGCATGAAATCGCGGCCCGCACAGCACAGGCCCACCGCGATCAGCACGCAGGCATACACCATGATGCGCAGGGCCATGCGCTTCGTGCGCACGACCGCGGCGGCACCCTCGAGCGCGTACTGGCGTACGCTGACCTGGGTGAATGCGAGACTCAGAGCCTGGTTGATCACGGTGTTGAGGGTCGCGGCGAGGCCGGCACCGATCGCGAACACGCCGACCGGCGCGAAGTCGTTCAACACATGTTTCAGCATGACCCGATCGAGCAGGGCAAGCAGCGATCCGGTGACTTCGTTGGCGACCAGCGGCAGGCTGAAGCCCAGGCTGGCGCGCCATTCTGCCGGGCGCGCTTCGTGCAGGTGCGGGCGGTGGTGGATCCACAGCCAGCGCGCAAGCCATAGCGCCATTCCGCAGGCAACCACGACGCGGGCCGCATACGCACCCAGCGCACTCGTATTGATGAACGCGACGGTGCCGACGATCGCGAGCATTTCCGCCCAGCGCTGGATCACGGTCTGACGCATGTACAAGGATGAGCGTTCCTCGGCGCCGATCAGCGCGTTGACGAGGCTCGTCCACACCGTCGGCAGCAGCAACGCGACCATGCACCAGCCGACCGCACGCACTTCACCCGCTTCCAGATGCGCGCTGATGAAGGCGTAGCCGGCCACGACGACGAGCCAGATCAGGATCGAATAACGGAACGGCGCGAGCAGGAAACTGGCGACGAAACGGCGCACCGATGCCTCGCCCTCGCCGTGCGGATAGAGCCGGATGATCGCGTGCTGCGCACCGAGCTTGACGACCGCGAGCAGGACCAGCAGCCAGGTCTCGAAGTAGCCGAAGATGCCGTACTGCTCGTTGCTCAGCAGGCGCGTCAGCACCGGAAACGAGACGAAGCCGGCGACGAGGATCAGCAGGTTGCCGATGCCGTAGCGGTAGAAATGCGTGCCGAGGCTGGGGCGGGCGTCCGGCGGCATCGAGATGGCGGTCGAAAGGGGCGGGCGCGTCGCGGCGCGTGCGGGCGAAGTTTAACCGCCATGGGCACCGCTGCGGCAGCCAAGGGGTCTGGCTCCCGTCAAAATGTCACAGTAAACCTGCACCCTGCTCCTTGGCGCCATTCCTGCATGCCGTACGACAGGGTCGGCATGACCGGTCGCCAATCCGCCCGATGTCGGGCGCCCGAGGCAGGCAACATGGGTATGTCGGTAGTGGTCGCAGCCTATAACGCGGCGCCGTGGATCGGTGCGTCGCTGCGCAGCGTCGCCGCCGAGAGCCCTGCCGCAGAGTAGATCATCGACGTCGACGACGGTTCGACCGAGGGGGCCGCAGCGATCGCGGTGGCACATGGTGAGCGCGTCGTCGCCATT
>JBIODY010000072.1:0-9039 GCA_044445505.1 Lysobacterales bacterium | reverse complement strand
GCATCGAACTGCTTGACCAGCTTGTCGGTTCGCGCCTCGAACTTCGCGCGATCGTCCTTGGTCCACCAGTCGGCGTTGTTGCCTTGCGCGTCGAACTGGCTGCCTTCGTCGTCGTAACCGTGGGTTGCCTCATGGCCGATCACCGTGCCGATGCCGCCGTAGTTGATCGCGTCGTCGGCCTTGGCGTCGAAGAACGGTGGCTGCAGGATCGCGGCCGGGAAGTTGATCGTGTTGTCGGTCGGGTTGTAGTACGCGTTGACCGTCTGCGGCGTCATGCCCCATTCGAGGCGGTCGGTTGGCTTGCCGACCTTGGCCATCTCGTAGTCGTAGTCGAACTGCGTCGCCGCGAGCACGTTTCCGTAGTAGTTGTCCGGCGTGATCGTGACGCCGCTCCAGTCGCGCCACTTGTCCGGATAGCCGATCTTCGGCAGGAAGGTCGACCATTTCTCGAGCGCCTTGCGCTTGGTCGCATCGCTCATCCAGTCGAGGTGCTCGATGCGGGTCTTCAGCGCGCCCTTTACGTTGGTCACGAGTTCCATCGCACGCTGCTTGGATTCCGGCGGAAATGTCCTGGCCACGTACAACTCGCCGAGCGCCATGCCCATGCTTTCGTTGACCGCGCCGAGCACGCGCTTCCAGCGCGGTTCCTGTTCCTTCTGGCCATTGAGCGTCTTGTTGTAGAACGCGAAGTGCTCCTCGGCGAACGGCTTGGACAGGTACGGCGAGGCGGAGTCGATGGCGTGGAAACGCAGATAGCTCTGCCACTGCGCGACCGGCACGTCGCCGATCATCTTGTCGACCTCGGCGAAGAACTTCGGCTGCGACAACGAGAAACCCTTCGGGATGTCGGCCTTCTGCGCCACGAAGAACTTCGACCACGAGAAATTCGGCGATGCCTTGTCGGCGTCGGCGAGGGTGACGAAATGGTACTGGTTCTCCGGCTTGCGCAACTCGACCGGCATCAGCGAGGCCTTGGCCAGGCGCGTCTCGAACGCGAGCACCGAGGCAGCTTCACGCTGCGCGTCGGCGGGCCTGGTACCACTGAGTTCGAGCACCTTGGCGACATGCGCCTGGTAGGCGTCGCGGAGCGCCGTGTAGTCGGCCTTGGAATAGTACTCGGCGGTCGGCAGGCCGATGCCACCCTGGTAGGCGTACGCGATCTGTACCTTCGAGTTCTTGAAATCGGCGCTGGGGCCGACGTTGAACAATCCGTTCTGGCCGCGCGCGAAGCTGTCGTTGATGTAGGCGACGATGTCGGCCGGCGTCTTCAGTCCGCTGATCTTCGCGAGTTCCGGCTTGAGCGGCGCGTAACCGGCCTTTTCGACCGCGCCTTCGGCCATGCCGGAGCGGTAGAACCAGCCGATCTTCTGCTCGATCGAGCCGGCCTTCGCCGTGTCCGCGTCGCGCGCGGCGGCCTCGGCGATCTCGCGCTGGGTCTGCAGACTGTGCTCGCGCAGCGCATCGAACGCGCCCCAGCGTGTGCGATCGGCCGGGATCGGATTCGCGGCGACCCACTTCGCGTTGACGAAAGCGTTGAAATCGCCGCATGGGTTGATCTTCGTATCGAGTTCCTTGATATCGAAGGACGGCTGCGTCGTCGCCGCGATCGCGGTCGTCGACAGCGCCGCGCAGATCGCAAATGCGAGGGGACGAGTGAGGTACTTGCGCATTGAAGGTGCTCCGGTCGCGGATGGAAGGATTCGAAAGTGGCTGCTCGCCCGCGCGCAGCCCGGCGTGCCTGGCGGGATGGGAATTGGCCCGCAAGCCTAGGTGCACGGCCCGTACGGACACAGTGTCGAAGGTCATTGACGGCCCGGACCAGCGCGCGTTTCACGGATGATGCGTCGCCCGGGACACGCTTGTTCACGTTTTTCGGCGCCGCGCTCGCCATCGGATACGGTCCTCGGTTAGCCTGTGCGGACGCCGTCGGCGGAGGCGGCAGCGTGGTCGGAGCGGGAACCCCGCCTGACCCGACCGCAGGGGAGGAAAGGCAATGGCAAGAACCGTTCTGCATGCGCTGCTCGGCGCACTCGTGTTCGTCGTCGTGACCGGTGTCGCACGGGCCGACGATGACTTCGAGCGCGTGTTGTCCGGCGACTATCGCCAGATGCTGCTCGATGCGAAGAACGCCTACGACGGCAAACACTACGACGAGGCGTTCCACGCGTTCCAGCGCACCGCCTGCGGCGGCGACAAGGAAAGCCAGTCGGCGCTCGGCCGCATGTATCTGCTCGGCCAGGGCGTGGCGCGCGATGATCTCACCGGCTATGCCTGGCTCAAGGTCGCCGCTGAAGTGCGCTTCCGTGGCTATCAGGCGATCGTCGGCAAGATCGAGCAGGCGATGACTCCGGCGCAGCGCCGAATCGCCGATCCGGAAGCGACCCGACTGATCGATCTGTACGGGCTGCGTGCGACCAAGATGAGCTGCAACCTCGCGGCCTCCCAGGGCGGGCATATCCAGGACAGCATCGTCTGCACGCCGCGGCCGGACGGCACCCAGGTGCTGCTGCGGCGGTGCGTCACCGACGTCAAGCCGCCGGGCAGCTGACGAACATGCAAGAGAACCTCTGACTTGTTCCCTCTCCCCCAACGGCTTCATCGTCGGGGGAGAGGGCAGGGTGAGGGGGCTTTTAAGCATCGCGAAACGGGGGCAGCAAGAGCGCTCGCCCCCTTGGGAAGTCCGGGCAATTCGCCTTTTGCCGTCATTCCGGCGCAAGCCGGACTGCGAAGGCAGGATGCCGTAGCGAACGGCGAAGCCGGCCCGAAGGGCAGGCCGCAGGAGCGGCCTGTAATCCATTTTGCCGTCACGAACAAGTAGCTGAGATCAAGTCGGATCCCGGCCTTCGTCGGGATGACGAGCAGTTCAGAAGTGGTCGGGGAGCGGCGATAAATCAGACTGACGCGGCGCGCGTGCAGCGGCCAGTGCGGTCGCATCGAGCCGCACGACCGGATACGCACCGACCTGTTGCGTCGTGTACCACGGCGAGCGTTCGTAGAAGAACGCGAGGCGCGCTTCCGGCGATTTCGCGAATTCGGGGTCGCCGGCGAGGCGCGCATCGAATTCCTTCTGCAACGCCGGATCCTTCGCGAGCAGATCGCGTGCGAGCTTTTCGGCGACGCGCGCGTCCGGCGATTCCTTCTGTTCGAAGATCGTGTCGAAGAATCCCCAGCGCAGCAGCGAGTCCGCAGCGCGCGGCTCGAGCAGGTTCACGGCGACGTTCGCCGCGCGTTGGTCGAGCGGGACCAGGATCGCACCGCTCGGGAATTCCATGTCCGCGTTCTCGCTGGCGAGCGTGAAGTCGCGCAGCAGATGACGGCCCTCGAATGGCGTGTCGTTCCAGCGCGGCACGCCGAGCTGATAGCGCTGGACAGCCAGCTTCAGAGACCGTCCGATGCGTTCGAAGCGGATGCCGTGCTCGTGCAGCTTCGCGGCGATTTGCGGCCACGCGGCCGGAACCAGGTACGCGGCCGGCGGATGCACGGTCTGGCTCGCGACGAGGTCGCGAAAGAACGGAATCGTGTAGGTCTTCGGTTTCTGCGCATCATAGGCGATCCAGGTGTCGCCGGAGATCGCGCTCGGCGCTCGCGTGAACTCGTAGCCTTTCAGCGTGAACGGTACCGATTGCCTGCTGATCTCGAACGCGACCGGCAACGTCGCGTTCGTGTCGCGCGCGCGCGCGATCGTGTCGGCATCGGCCTGCAGCACGGCCTTGCGCAGTGCGCCGCCGTCGCGGTTGAGATGCTCCAGCGTCGCAACGACGAGGTCGCAGGTTGCGCGCACGCGCGTCGCATAGGATTTCAGCATGTGCGTCTCGACCAGCAGCGCGGCGCGGTTATGCAGCGCGACGTAGCCGGTCGAAAATCGCGGCCCGGAGCCGAAGTTGCCGATGCCCTTGCTGATGTCGCGGTGGTCGACGAGATCGAGATACGGCGCGGCAAGATGGCCGTGCTTCTCGAATGCCGGGAAGATCGCTCGTTCGAACGCGTCCTGTTCCCAGTGTTTCACCGCCGGATGCAGGGGGCCCCATTCCTCCATGTACCAGGTCAGGTCGTATTGATAGTCCGCGCCATCGGTGGTGTGGATGTCCATGAACAGGTCCGGCAGCCACGCATCGAACATCGCGAGCCAGTCGCGCATTTCCGGCGCATCGGCCTTCATGTAGTCGCGGTTGAGATTGAGTTTCTGCGCGGTCGCGCGGAAACCCATCTCGCGCGGGCCGCGCTGATTGATGCGGTTGTACGCGCCGCTGTTCTCGTGGCCGTCGACATTGAAGATCGGCAGGTACACCAGGATCGCGTGATCGAGCAGGTCTGCGTGTTTCGCGCCGACGGTCAGATCGCGCAGCAGCATGAGTCCCGCGTCCTTGCCCTCGATCTCGCCGGCGTGGATTCCGGCCTGGACCATCAGGATTGCCCTTCCGGATGCGCGCGCGGCTTGCGGCGTGAAATCGCCGTTCTTCGCGGCGACCACCAGCATCAGGTCGCGGCCCTCCGGCGAGACCCCGAAGCGGGTCAGCTTCAATTGGCCTGGCGCAGCATCGGCGAGGCGTTGCAGATACGCGCGGGTTTCCGCGTAGGAGGGTGTCGTGTCGAAATTCGCGCGTTCGGCGGGCGTTGTCCAGTCGGCAGGCATGGCGGGTCCCGGCAAGAGGGCAGCGCTGGCAACGGCAACCCGGGTGAAGAATCGCAATGGCAGGGGAACGCGCGTCATCTGGAGGTCGCTGCGGGTGCAGGCCGCAAGTGTAGCGGCGATCATGGTGACCGCACGCACGCACGCGACGGCGAGGTTGCGCCGCCAGATGCGTCGCCGGCAAGCTTGTGTCAGATTGCGCAGCCCGAACCGACGCCGTGACACGAGGATCATGATGGCATTGCCGTTTCCCATCGCCAACATCGTTCCGCGCCGCACGCGCCGGTGCGCGCGAACGCTGATCGCCGCCGTGTTCGCACTTGCCTCGGCCAGCCTGTTCGCGGCGACACCGCTGCTCAAGCTCAGCCGCAGCGTGACGGTGCACGCATCACTGCAGGTCGCATGGGCACGGATCGGGCAGTTCGACGGCGTCGCGGCATGGCATCCGGCGGTCGCGAGGGACGAACTCATCTCCGGCAGGAACGCCACGATCGGTGCCGAGCGCGTGCTGACGTTGCGTGATGGCGGAACGCTCACCGAGAAACTGCTCGCCTACGACGCGAAGCATCATCGCTACCGCTACGCGATCGTCTCGGGCTCGCTGCCGGTCAGCGACTACACCGCGACCCTCGGCGTGAAGGCCGCAGGCCGCGACCGCTCCAGGGTGACCTGGTCGGCGACATTCCGGCGCAAGGACGCCGCGGCAAACCCCGCGCCGAATGCGAACGATGCGGTCGCCACGCAGGCCGTCGCCGGTTTTCACCAAGCCGGTCTGACCAATCTCAGGAAGGTCCTGGACCTGAAGTGAGCGACGGTTTCGTCGGCACGCCGGGAGAGCCTATCGCTGCCGCCGGGGCTCGATCGCGAATGGCAGCACGTCGGGTCCGGCCGCGCCGGCGGACAGGATGAACGCCATCGCCTGGTCGACGCTCCAGTCGGTCGCGATCAGGCGCTCAACCGGGACGATCTCGAGGTAGCCGCCGGTCGGGTTCGGCGTGGTGGGCACGTAGACCGCCGCGAGTTCGATGCCGTCCGCATCGTGGAACACGCGGGTGACGAAGCCGAGCGACTTCAGTTCCGGCGATGGAAAATCGATCAGCACCACGCGCTGCGTGCCACTCGGCTTGCTCTGCAGGATGCCCATCAGCTTCTTGGCCCCGCTGTAGATGCTGTGCGCGATCGGGATGCGCTCGATGATGCGCTCGAATGCGCCGAGCATTCGTTGTCCGAACACGCGGTTGGCGGCGAAGCCCATCATGTACAGCGCGACCACGGTGACGATGAACGCGAGCAGCGAGGCCAGCCAGCCCTGGTGCAGCCGGCCGAGCGTGTCCGGGAATGCATCGAACAGTGCCGCGACCCAGGGCAGGTTGACCTGCGAGAGCAGCGAGAAGATCGACTTGAACACGACCCAGGTCAGCCAGATCGGAATGAACGTGAGCAGGCCGGTCAACAGGTAACGCTGGACGTAGAGGGGTCGCATGGGCAGGAAAATTATTCGCCGGTGAGGGTTGAGTGCAAAAGGCTGATGATTTCCCTTTCCCTGCGAAACAGGGGAGGTACCGAAGGCGAATGGGGGTGCTCTTGCGGTTGTTCGCTCGCGCGAAAAGCGCCCCCTTCAGCCCTCCGGACAGCTTCCCCCGCTTCGCAGGGCAAGCACAAGATGCAGTGAATTTCGCAGGCGCTCACCCCTGTTTGCCGGCCGGCAACTCGCGAACGACGCGGAAGCCGACGTTCGCATAGCCGATGTCGCTGGCCGCAGTGTCGGTGTGGACCAGGTTCGATTCGTCGCCATCGTCGTGCCATGACAGGCCGCGAAACGTGCGTTCGCGGCACGCGGCGTTGCCGAGGCCCCCGCGCGCGCAACCGTCGACCCATTCACTGACGTTGCCCGCGATGTCCCGCACGCCGGGCCAGGTCGATGCGAAATGGCCCGTGGGTGCGGTCCGCGCATAGCCGTCGTCGCATGCGACCGGGTGCGAGGCGAGGTTCGCGACCTTGCACGAGGTACCGGCGCCGGCTTCCTGCGCGGCCAGCAACCACTCCTGCTGGCTCGGCAGGCGATAGTGCGCACCGCTGCGTTGGCTCAGCCAGCGCGCGTATGCGGCCGCATCGTCCCAGCTGACGCAGACCACCGGATGATCGTTGCCTTGCGCGAAGCCCGGATTGCGCCAGTCGAGGCTGCTGAAGCGCGCGAGCAGGCTCTGCGACGCGCGGCAGTGTGACGGTTTGCGGCCGGTCGCCGAGACGAATCCGGCATAGGCACCCCGACTGACTTCATCGACCGCGATCGCGAACGGTTGCGCAAGACGCGCCGCCGCAGTGCGCGACGCCGGAACCACGACGAGGTTCGGGCCGCCCGGATCGCGGAACGCGCCGCCGGTGCGCAGCAATTGGCCGGGACGCTCGATGTCTGTGCGCAACTGGCGTTCCTGCGCCGGGTCGATCCTGGCCAGGATCGGCAGCAGCGGTTTCAATTTCTCCAGCGCCGCGGTGTCGAAAGGATCGCGTTTGCGGGTGCGCTGCGCTTCGACAGCGCGGTGAATCGGCGCGGCGAACTCCGCGAGGCCACGGCCGGCGATGAGCCTCGCGCGTTCAGCCAAGTCCACGCCCTGGGTCATCGGCGCGATCGCCGCCCTGATGTCGTCATCGTCGATCGCCTTGGCGGCATGCGTCGCGAGCAGACCCAGAATCCGCACGATGCCCTTGAGGGCGTCCGGCTGGCGGGGTTCCGCGGCGAGGATCGCCAGGTACTCGCGTGCCGCACTGTCGCCATCCGGCTCGGCGAGTCGGCCGATGCCGATCAAGTCGGTCGCCCGGTCGAGCCGATCCTTGCGGATTGCCGCCTGCATTTCGGCGCCGCCTGCGATCGCGATGGTCGGTGCGGCGGAATTTGCCTCGGCGGTGCTGGCCGCGCCGCCGGCGACATCCGTGAAACTCGCGGCCCGATGCGGGCTGAGCGGCGCCGATGCCGCAGTATCGGGTAGGTGTTGCTGCGGCACCGCCGCGGGTGCGGGCACGCGCGGCAACAACCCGAGCAGCCCGAACAACACGGCGACCAGCAGCAGGCACAACGCGAACGCGCGGCGCTGGCGTGGAATCGCGAGCATGCGTTCGATCGGCGGCCGCCACCATTTGGCGAAACCGATCCGGGCCGGCGCCTGCATGCGTTTCCCGACCACCGCGATCGCCGCCAGCAGTTCCTCCGCGCTCTGGAAACGCGCATCCGGGTGCTTGGCGAGCGTGCGGTCGATCAGCGGCTGCCAGGCGCGCCGCGTGACCGGCAGGCGCGGCACCGGTTTTTCGATATGCGCGAGCGCGACCGCCAACGCATCGGCGCCACGGAACGGCAACTCGCCGGTCAGGAGTTCGTAGCAGACCACGCCGAGGCTGTAGAAGTCAGAGCGTCCATCCAGCGGCTGGCCGCGCGCCTGTTCCGGGCTCATGTAGCCCGAGGATCCGATCGTCGCGCCTTCGCGGGTCACCCGCGGCAGGCTGGAGCTGCTGAGGGCGATGCCGAAATCGGTGAGCAGTGGCCGGTCGAGCTTGTCGAAGAGGACATTTTCCGGCTTCACGTCACGATGCACGATGCCCTGGTCGTGGGCGCAACCGAGCGCCTCGGTCAGCGCGCGCATGACCTCGAGCACGCGTTCCGGGTTGTCGCGCAGGCTGCGCGCGGCGAGATCGCCGTTCGGCAGATACGGCATCGTGTAGTAGATCTGGCCGGTCGAGGTGCGACCGACGTCATAGATGCTGACGATGTGCGGATGATCGAGGCGGGCGATCGTGCGCGCTTCGTGCTCGAAGCGCCGCACCAGCTCGTCGCTCGGCGCGCGCTCGCTGGCCATCACCTTGACCGCGACCGGGCGCACCAGCGACTGCTGCATCGCCAGATATACGGTCGCCATGCCGCCGAGGCCGAGGCGGCGGATGATCCGATAACCCGGAATCTCGAACGGTAGATTCAGATAGGTCATGCGTGTCATTGGCCCGTATCGAACGACTGAACATCCTGCTCAAGCGTTCGATCGCCGAGTCCGGCACAGGTCCGGACTCGGCTCCGCGCCAGAGTAAGGCTCTGGCGCGGTGCGGGCCGTCCTGGCCCGCGCTCAACCGGCTGCATCGTTCAGCCGGATTGAGCGCCGGCACGCGGCCATTCTACCCCGCATTGCGCCGCCCGCTTTGCCACGGCCGCTGCAGTTCAGGTGGCCGCGGGCTGCCGCTCAGCTGGCGGCCGGCGGTTTGAGCCGCGCGCCGCGGAAGTAGTGCACACGCAGGTCGAGTCCGCGGGTGCTGCGGCCGATGTAGACGAAGCGCGGACTCCACCAGGCGGCCATGCGGCCCTTGTCGCGGAACCGGGTGTTTTCCAGTTCGAGCAGAATGCCGATGCAGGGATAGCCGTTCGCCCG
>JBIODY010000071.1:0-9047 GCA_044445505.1 Lysobacterales bacterium | reverse complement strand
GCGCGCCCATGACCACTTCGCCTGTCGAAGAACTGCTCTCCCTGCTCCAGCTCGAACGTCTCGAGGACAATTTCTTCCGCGGTGAAAGTCGCGACATCGGCACCCGCTACGTGTTCGGTGGCCAGGTGCTCGGGCAGGCGCTGTCGGCCGCGCAACAGACCGTCGAGGGCGGGCGCAGCGCGCATTCGCTGCACGCGTACTTCCTGCGCGCCGGCGACATCGCGCAACCGATCCTCTATCACGTCGAGCGCACCCGCGATGGCGGCAGCTTTTCGATGCGACGCGTGACCGCGATCCAGCACGGCCAGCCGATCTTCAACTTCGCCGCGTCGTTCCAGGTCGAGGAATCCGGCGTCGAACACCAGTTGCCGATGCCGAGCGTGCCCAAACCCGAGGACATCGAACCGACCACGGCGCTGCCCGCCGAAGAACTGGCCAGGCTGCCGCCGAAGCTGCAGCGCTGGTTCGGACGCTCGGGCCCGTTCGAGTTCCGGCACGTCTACCCGCGCAACGAACTCAATCCGCCCAAGCGCCCCCCGTTCCAGCAGGTCTGGTTCCGCCTCAGCGAGCGCGTCGGCGACAACCCGGCCCTGCAGCGCGCGCTGCTGGCCTATTCGTCGGACTTCCATCTGATCGGCACGACGATGTTCCCTCACGGCATCTCGTTCCTGCAGCGCAACGTGCAGGTCGCCAGCCTCGATCACGCAATGTGGTTCCACCGCTCGTTCAATGTCGACGAGTGGCTGCTGTACTCGTGCGACAGCCCGACCGCACAAGGCGCCCGCGGCCTCGCCCGCGGCATGGTCTACAGCGAGGACGGCCGCCTGGTCGCCTCGACCGCACAGGAAGGCCTGATCCGGTTGCAGGCGAATACGGCGCCTTGAATGTTGCCGAAAGCCACCGCTCCACGCGGGGTGCCCGGTTTTGCAAAACAGCCTAGAATGGCCGCATGCGCCAGATCTACACCTCGCCCCGCATGCAGAACATCGAGCGCGTCGTCGCGCTGATGGCCGAACAGGGTATCCAGACCTCGATCAGCAACCGCCGCGCGTATCAGGGCGCGGACTGGAAGCGCTTCAGCTACACCGCGAAGAACGATCGCGACTCGTGGCCGCAAGTGTCCGTGGTGCGCTCCGAGGATCAGACCCTCGCGCGCAAGGTGCTGCGCGATGCCGGGCTGGAGCCCGCGACCCGTTTCGCCGAGGAGCTCGCCGCGTCGCGCGGCGTCGGCAACCTCGGCGAGCATCGCCGGGTGTCGATGCGCATCAAGCTGGTCGTGATCGCGCTGATCGTCGGCATCGCGCTGCTGATCACCCTGACCCAGCTTACGCACTAGTGGACTGTAACGCTCATTTCCGTAGTGGCTCGCTCGGTCTCGCGGCGCTGAGCTTGGCCCTCACCCGGCCCATAGAACCACTATGGGCCTCATTCCGGGCCTGCGCCCAGCACCACGATCCACGTCGCGATCCATCTACCAAATGAACGTTACAGTCCACTAACCCGCATGCGCTCGGACGTCGTCCGCCTGTTCCAGACCCTGCCGCATCCTTGCGGCTATTTCGGCGGGCGCACCGCACAAAACATCGTGATCGATCCGAGTGCGCCGCAACTGCCGGCGATCTATGATCTCGCCGTGCAGCGCGGCTATCGGCGCGCCGGCGGCCACGTCTACCATCCGCAGTGCGGCGGCTGTCGCGCCTGCATCGCCTGTCGCGTGCCGGTCGCGCGCTTCCGGCCCGATCGCAGCCAGCGTCGCTGCCTCGCGCGCAATGCCGATCTCGCGGTCACGCTCGCGGCAGCCGGCTACACCGATGAATACTTCACGCTGTACCGGCGCTATCTCGGCGCACGCCATCCGGGCGGCGGCATGGACGATGCGCGCCCCGAGGACTTCGCACGTTTCCTCTACACCGCATGGAGCCCGACCCGCTTCATCGAGTTCCGCCACGGCGGACGCCTGCTCGCGCTTGCGGTCACCGATTTCTGCGCCGCGGGGATTTCGGCCGTCTATACGTTTTTCGATCCGGAATGCGAGGATCGCGGTCTCGGCACCTTCGCGATTCTCACCCAGCTGCGCCTCGCCCACGAGAAGTCGCTGGCGCACGTCTATCTGGGCTTCTGGATCGAGGGCCACCCGAAGATGCAATACAAGGCACGCTACCGGCCGCTCGAGGTGCTGCACGAGGGCAACTGGCGCGAACTCGTCGCGGACGTGTGACCGGCACGCACCTGCGCGAAACCGCCTACACGAAGCCGATGTCGTGCTCGCCGTGCATCGACATCACCAGCCTGACCATCGATACCGGCACCATCAACTCCAGCTCCAACGCTTCGCCCCGCGCTCCCTTGCCGGCGAGGGTCATGCCGAACAAGGCGCCCGAGGAATCGATCTCGGCACACACGATATGCGCGCCGCCCGGCCCTTCGCGCAGGTAGGGCTTGATCGCATCGCCAAGCGACTCGAGCGCCTGCGGAAACAGGAATACCGCGTAGTTCGGGGTTTCGGTCATGGCGATTCCGGGCAGGGTCCAATATCGATGGCCAATCGTGCCGCGGCGCGGCACGCTTTCGCGACCGCGGACGCGATGTCGGCGTCGCGCGCGAGGGTCACCGCGAGCCGGCGCTGGCCGCGCACTTCGGGTTTGCCGAACAGGCGCAGCATCGTATCGGCTTCGGCGAGCGCAGCGGCGACGCCCCGATAGCGGATGCGCGTGCCGTGGCCTGCGCCAAGCACCGCGCACGAAGCCGAGGGTCCGAGCTGGCGGATCGCCGGAATCGGCAAGCCCAGAATCGCGCGCGCATGCAGCGCGAATTCGGAAAGATCCTGCGAGATCAGCGTGACCAGCCCGGTGTCGTGCGGGCGCGGACTGACTTCGGAGAAGATCACCGCATCGCCCTTGACGAAGAATTCGACGCCGAACACGCCGCGCCCGCCGAGCGCGGTCGTGATTGTCTCGGCCTGGCGCTGCGCCTCGGCCAGAGCCTTTGCGCTCATCGCCTGCGGTTGCCATGACTCGCGATAGTCGCCGTGCTCCTGGCGATGCCCGATCGGCGCGCAGAAACTCGTGCCGCCGGCATGGCGCACGGTCAGCTGGGTGATCTCGTAGTCGAAATCGACGAAGCCCTCGACGATGCAACGGCCCTGCCCAGCACGGCCGCCGGACTGCGCATAGTCCCACGCCGCATCGACCGCGGTTTCGTCGCACACTGTGCTCTGACCCTTGCCCGAGCTGCTCATGACCGGCTTGATCACGAACGGCAGGCCGATCGCCGCGATCGCGGCTCGATAGTCCTCGCGCGTGTCGACGAAACGGTACACCGAGGTCGGCAGCCCGAGTTCCTCGGCGGCGAGGCGGCGGATGCCTTCGCGGTCCATGGTCAGCCAGGCCGCACGCGCGGTCGGGATCACGGTGAAGCCTTCCTTCTCGAGTTCCACCAGGGTCGGGGTATGGATCGCCTCGATCTCCGGCACCACGAGATCGGGTTTCTCGAGTTCGATGACCCGGCGCAATTGCGCGCCATCGAGCATGTCGATCACGTGCGAGCGGTGCGCGACCTGCATCGCGGGCGCATTCGCATAACGGTCGACCGCGATGACCTCGACCGCGAAACGCTGCAGCTCGATCGCGACCTCCTTGCCGAGCTCGCCGGAGCCGAGCAGCAGCACGCGGATCGCGGTGTCGGTATGCGGCGTGCCGAAGGGTTTCATGCGCGGGTCCGGGGCGGGGAGCGCGGATTGTAGTCGAGCCGTCTCACGCTGGACGTGAGACGTGAGACGGAAGCGGTGAATCGCGCGCCGGTCGTCGAGCGCAACTGGCACAATATCTCTTCGTACCACCCGGCCCCGGGCCCGTCCCTCGCCTAACGTCTCTCGTCTCACATCCCCCTCACCACCGACATCCGCATGCGCCGCCATCTGATCCTGTTGCTCGCCCTGCCACTGCTCGCCAACGCCGCGCCGCCCGCGGACCAGTGGTACACGGTGCTGCTCGACGGCCGCAAGATCGGCTCGTTCGAGTCGCAGCGCGAGCAGCGCGGAGCGGAAGTCGTGACGACGCAGACGCTCGAACTGGTGCTGGACCGTGCCGGCTCGCGGGTCGCGCTGAGCAGCGCGGAAAGCAGTACCGAGACCGGTGACGGCAAGCCGCTGGCGTTCCGCAGCGTCTCGCACCTCTCCGGCAACGAGACCGCGATCGAGGGCACCGTGCGCAACGGAACCGCCGCGATCACCACGCGCAGCAATGGCGAGACGCGGCATCGAAGCATGGCATGGCCGGCCGGTGCCCTGCTGCCCGAAGGGCTGCGCCTCGCCGGACTGCGGGCGGGACTACAACCCGGTACGCGCTATCGCGCACTGGCGTTCCAGCCGTCGAGTCTCGACGCCCCCGAAGTGACCAGCGTGGTCGCGGCGAAGGAGTCGGTCGCGCTGCCCGACGGCACGCTCAGCCTGAGTCCGGTCGAACAGACCCTCGCCACTGCGGGCCTGCCGATGCGCAGCCGCAGCTGGCTCGACGACGAGCAGACGATCTACAAGCTGACCATGCCGATGATGGGCGTCGAACTCACCCTGCTCGCTTGCGACAAGGCTTGCGCGACCGCGCCGAACCAGACCAGCGACGTGTTCCTGCGCACCCTGATGCCAGCGCCGCGCGCGCTGCGGATCGGCGAGCTCGCCGGCACGATGCGCTACACGCTTGCCGCACGCGACCACGGACCGGCGCTCGCATTGCCGCAGACCGACGAGCAACGCGTCGAGCACGACGGCGAAGTCTGGGTCGTGACCATCGGACGCGCAGCGGCACTCCGGGCCGAACCCAAGCCGGTGCCGGAGGACTACCAGCCCAACGACTGGCTGCAGAGCACATCCAGCGAGGTTGTCGCCCTCGCGCGCAAGGCGGCCGGTGACGCGCGAGTGCCGCGCCAGCGCATGTCGAACATCGAAGCGTTCGTGCGCGGCTATATCCGCAACAAGAGCCTCGACGTCGGCTATGCATCGGCACTCGAGGTCGTGCGCAAGCCAGAGGGCGATTGCACCGAACACGCGGTGCTGGTCGCCGCGCTCGGGCGCGCACTCGGCATCGCGACCCGCGTCGTCGATGGCCTCGCCTACGCGCCCGGCTTCGCCGGCAAGGAGCAGGTGTTCGTGCCGCATGCGTGGGCGCAGGCGTTCGTCGACGGCCGCTGGCAGAGCTTCGACGCTGCGCTGCAGGGTTTCGACGCCGGCCATATCGCGCTGTCGGTCGGCGACGGCGATCCGTGGCGGTTCTACTCGGGCCTCGACATGCTTGGCCGCATCGAATTGCGCAAGGCGGAGTCGATCGCGGCTCCCGAATGACCTTTCCTGCGATGTGTCGGGTGGGCCTGGGCCCGCCGCCCTTGCGTCAACGACAACGGGCCGCGGCGCGCCCCCTGCAGCGGCTCCACAAACCCTGCGCCTGCGCCTTTGGATCGCCCGATGTTGATGAAGAGGATTCCACATGACTCGTTCACCGCCGCAGCTTCGCATCGCTATCGTGCTCGGTATCGCCGCGGCGATTGCAACTGCGTGCCTGATGCCGTACTACCTTGCGCTCAGACCCGACGCGCTTGCGCACGTATCGTTGCCGGCGACGTTGGCAATCGCAATATCGGCATTTCAAAGCGGATTGCTGTGTTTCCTGCTCGGATGGGCGGGCCTCAAACTCGGCGCACCGATCGGCCTGGGTGCACCATGGCTCGGCTCCTGGCTATATCGTCGTCCGCGTCCACAAACATCGCATTGGCTGTCAGCTGCTGGTTTGGGGGCACTCGTGGCGCTCGTGATTCTCGGCATGACCGCGCTGTTCGGCATGCCTCATGCGAATGCCTTGATCATCACGCCGACCGCCTGGAAAGGCTTGATGGCCTCCCCGTACGGTGGCATCGTCGAGGAAATTCTGTTGCGCGTGTTCGCAATGGGCTGTCTCGCATGGCTGCTCGCACGCTTCAGCGCCGGCACACCGCGTGCTTGGGCAATGATCGCCGCGATCGTGTTCGCTGCCGTACTGTTCGGGGCCGGCCATCTGCCTCTGGCGGCGCAGCTCGGGCCACTGACCGCCGCGATCGTCAGCCGGGTGATCGCCTACAACGCGATCGCCGGCCTCGTATTCGGTACGCTGTACTGGAAACGCGGTCTCGAGCACGCAATGCTCGCCCACTTCTGCGCCGATCTGGTGCTGCATTTTGCCGCGCCGGTCGCCGCGATCTGACCGCTCAGCGCAAATACAGACACTCGTGCTAGCTTGCCCGGCACCGTTCCCGGAGATCCTCTCATGCCGATTCGTCTGCTTGCCTTGATCCTGCTGCTCGGTGCTGCGTGCGCGCAGGCCGCGGCGCCGAAGCACAAGTCTGCACCACCGGCCGACACGCCTGCGACCGCGGCACAGGAAAACATCGACGTCGACGCGATGGCGCGCGCGAAGGATGCCGGTTCCGCAACCACGCCGGACAACACGGCGCCGGCGCCGCCTGCAATCGAAGCAGACGCTGCTGCACCGGCTGCCGAAACACAGCCTACGCCGGACACTGCCGGCGCACCGGCGGCTGCGGCCGAACCCACCGCAGCGCCGGCAACCGACGCCGGCACGCCGCCCGCGAGCGCTGATTCCGCGCCGATGGAACGTCCGGCACCGCTGGCCCCGCCATCGACGCCGGACGCTGCCGGGAAACGTCTCGCGGCCGGTTGCGAATCGCGCGCAACCAGCCTTCTCGATGCCGCGCAGAAGGGCGACTACGCCGCTGCCACGCGCGACTTCGACGCGAAGATGCGCACCGGCATGCCGGTGCCGAAATTCAAGCAGGCCTGGGAGTCGCTGGCCCAGTTCGGCACGCTCACCGCGCGTGGCCAGTCGCATCCGGCCAGGAGTGAAGGCTACATCGCGGTCATGATTCCGCTGATCTTCGAGAAGGCGAACCTGTACGCGCAGATCGCGTGCGGCAGCGACGGTCGTATCGCCGGGTTCCATGTCAAGCCACTTGAAGTACCGAAGTCGTGATTGCCGCACCGAATTGTCTCGCCTGCCGCCGCCCGGCAACGCGCGCGTGAGCGAAACGCCGACCGCACCGCCGCGTTGCGACCCGCGGCGCCGCCGCGAGATCCTGCGCGAAGCGCAGGCGCTCGGCATACCACCGGACTACGCTGCCGTGCGCGGCCTGCGCCTGTTGCGTGAACCCCGCGCGCTGACCTGCATCGGCGAGGACATCCATGCCCGCACGCAATGGCTGGCGCCGCGCGCCGCACGCGCATTCGCGCGCATGCGCACCGCGGCGGCCGAGGACGGCATCGAATTGCAGATCGTGTCCGCGTTCCGTTCGGCCGAGTACCAGCTCGGCATCCTCAAGCGCAAACTCGAACGCGGCCAGTCGATCGACGCGATCCTCGCCGTCAGCGCGGCGCCCGGCTACAGCGAGCATCACAGTGGCCGCGCGCTCGACCTGACCGCGCCCGGCTACACCGCGCTCGAAGAGGAATTCGGGAACTCGCCGGCGTTCGCGTGGCTGAGCGCGCAGGCGCGGCGCTTCGGATTCGCGCTGTCCTACCCGCGCGGCAATCCGCACGCAATCGCCTACGAGCCGTGGCACTGGTGCTGGCGGCGAAGCCGATGCTGAAAAAGGCCCGTCCCCTCCTTGTTTTCAGCTCGACGGATCAATCACATGCGTGACTGATTCGCGAGCGATCCATCCCTGGATCGCCTATCGAGATCACTGCAAAACCGGGCATCCCCGGATCGGGTCCGGGGCAGGCTCCGCCGCGGCTTATTCGCCGCATTCCTGCGGCTCGGCCTTCGGTCCGGCTTCGCCGTTCGCGTCAGCTCCAGCGGACGCAGTGCAAACAAACAAACGATCGCGGCAGAGCCGCGCCACGCCTGCCGGTTTTCCAAACTGTTCCGGACCCGCATCGACGTGTGCGCGCAGTCGCGCATCGAGCGATCGCGCGCACTCGCCGCTTGGCGGCTCGGCGAATGACGCGACGTCTACGCCCGCAGGCGATCGCGCCACGCATGCAGCGCCAACGCGAGCCAGCCGATGATGAACGCGGCGCCGCCGAGCGGCGTGATCGCGCCAACGAAACGCGGTGCGCCGAGCGCGAGGGCGTAGAGACTGCCGCAGAACGCGAGCATGCCGATGCTGAACGCGATCGCGGCCCAGCGCAGCGTCGCGTCCGCGCGCGGCCGGGCGAGAACGCCGACCGCCAGCAACGCGAGCGCGTGCCGGAACTGGTAATCGACCGCGGTATGCCAGACACCGAGCGCCTGTTCGTCGAGCACGCCGTGCAGTGCGTGTGCACCGAATGCGCCGAGTGCGACGGCCACGGCACCGAACATGGCGGCGGCGAGCAATGAACAGCGCGATAGTTTCATGGCACGCCAGTGTCCGATCCGCAGGGTGGGTCTCGGCCCACCGTTGCGTGTCAACGCCGGTGAGCCAAGGCCCACCCTACCCCGACTTGCCCGACTTCGCTGCGGCCTTGCTCACCGGTTTCGTGGCGGGCTTCGCTTCGAGCGGCTTCAGCAGATCGTCGATCGACTTGTCGATGTTCGCGTACTTGTATGCGGGCAGCACGTAGACCCAGCCGTCGAAGCGCGCTTTCAGGTCGGCGACTTCCTTGTTCAACGTCGCGAGCCGGTTGTCGCGATCCCGCGACGGATCGCTGATCGCGAGCGGCTTGATCGGCGCATCGGCAGCGTTCGCCTCCTTCTTCGCGGCCGCTGCAGCCGTCGCGGCCTCGAAGTCGGCCTTGGCCTTGGCCTGTTCCGCGGCGATGCCCTTGTCGGCCTGTGCCGCGTCGAGCGAGGCCGCGAACTGCGCGTAGTCCTTGCCATCCTTCTGCCAGGCGGTCACGTCAACGACGAGGCCGTCGAATGCCGCATAGCGCGCCTTCGCTGCCTTGTCCCCGGACGCGGCCTGCTGCGCCGGCAGCACGTCGTCGAAGCGCAGACCGGCGAGGTTCGAGGCGAGACCATTGAGGCCGTATTCCGGTCCGGCTTCGCGGCCTTTCGGGATGTCGGCAAGCTTGAAGTTCGCGTCGC
>JBIODY010000070.1:0-9172 GCA_044445505.1 Lysobacterales bacterium | reverse complement strand
GGCGCCGAGATCGGCGGCGCGTTCGGCGGCGAGAAGGAAACCGGCGGCGGCCGCGAATCGGGGTCCGATGCGTGGAAGGTCTACATGCGCCGCCAGACCAACACGATCAACTATTCCGACGCGCTGCCGCTGGCGCAGGGGATCAAGTTCGAGTTCTGAACGAAGACAACCGTCCCCTCCCTAGGAGCGCTTCAGCCGCGATGCCTCGCAACGGTGAACACCATCCCCACCCACGTTGCCAGGTTCCATCCTGTCCTCACCAAGCAACCCGGCCTCCGCTCCTGCTTCGGGCGTTCATCGGCGCGCGAGCCGGTGGCTCGCAAACGCGCCGCTTCACCCCTTGAAGGGAGGGTTTGAAGCGTCGCGGCTGAAGCTGCTCCTGCGAAGGGGCACTGATCGTTGCCCCGCTCCGCGCATCTGACTACCCTTGCGCGGTTGCGCGGCATCCCGGCCGCCGGATGGGTCACACCCGCATGAACGCCTCCCCTGTACGCACCAGCACGCTGGCCGTGGTCAGCGTGATCTTCGGCATCCTGTGCTGGATCGGCCTGCCGTTCATCGGCGCGATCGTCGCAGTCATCTGCGGCCATTCCGCGCGCAGCGAGATCCGCCGCGCGCCGCCGGGAACGATCGAAGGCGACGGCATGGCGCTGACCGGATTGATTCTGGGCTGGCTTCACCTGCTGCTGTTCATCCTCGCCGTGGTCATCTTCCTGATGTTCTTCGGCGGGCTCGCGTTCATTGCCGCACACGTGCACTGAACGCGGCGACTACGTGTACGCGCTGGCTCGACCGTTCCTGTTCTGCCTCGACGCCGAGCGCGCCCACGACCTCGCGTTGGGCTCGATCGAGGCCGCGTACCGCACCGGCCTGAATCCGCTGCTCGCCGCGAAGCCGAAGCCGCTGCCGGTCAACGTGCTCGGCCTGCGCTTCGCCAACCCGGTCGGGCTCGCCGCGGGGCTCGACAAGAACGGCGCTCACGTCGATGCGCTCGCCGCACTCGGGTTCGGTTTCATCGAGGTCGGCACGACCACGCCACGGCCGCAACCGGGCAATCCGAAGCCGCGCCTGTTCCGCCTCCCCGAACATGCGGCGGTCATCAACCGGCTCGGTTTCAACAACGGCGGCGTCGATGCGCTGCTGCGCAATCTCGAACGCGCGAAATTCAACGGAGTACTCGGCATCAATATCGGCAGGAACAAGGACACGCCGAACGAACGCGCGATCGACGATTATCTTTTCTGCCTCGAACGCGTCTATGCACGCGCAAGTTACGTGACGGTCAACATCTCCTCGCCGAACACGCAAGGCCTGCGCGACCTGCAGGAGGAGGAAACGCTGAAGCGTTTCATCGGCACGCTGCGCGAAGCACAGGAACGCCTCGCCGCGAGGCATCGCGAGCGCAAGCCGATGCTGCTGAAGATCGCGCCCGATCTTGCCGAAGTCGAACTCGACCGCATCGCCGAGGTGCTGCGCAACGCACGGATCGACGGCGTGATCTGCACCAACACCACGATCGATCGCACGCCGATCGCCGGACATGCCCTGGCGGACGAGGCCGGCGGACTTTCCGGCAGACCGTTGTTCGCCCGATCCACGGCGGTGTTGCGCGGCATGGCGCAGCGGCTCGGCGGGAAGATTCCGCTGATCGGCGTCGGCGGCATCGCCACGGGCGCCGACGCCGCGACAAAGCTCGATGCCGGCGCATCCCTCGTGCAGTTCTACACCGGCATGATCTATCGCGGCCCCGCGCTGATCGGCGAATGCGTCGAGGCATTGCGCGAGAGCCGCGCATGACTCCCATTCCTCTGTCGCGTACGTCGCGCTTGTCGCGCACCGGGTGCGCTCCTACGCAAGCATGTTTGCACGTCGGAACACGCCGATGACCGCAATCGCCGCTGGTGACGGTTATGCAGTGCTCGAGAATGCCTCGCTCGAAGGGCGCAACACATTCCGCGTGGCGGCCCGGGCTGCGATCCTGATCGATGTACGCAAGCCCGCTGCGCTCGACGAGTTGTTCGGCTACGCCGCGCTTAAGACCCAGCCGCTGCTGGTGCTCGGCGAAGGCAGCAACATCCTGCTCACTCGTGACTGGCCCGGCATCGTGCTGTCGATCGCGGCGCGCGGCATCCGCGTGCTGGAGGATCACGGCGACCGCGCACGCATCCGCGTCGAAGCCGGCGAGAACTGGAACGATCTCGTGCGCTGGTCGCTCGGCAGGGGTTTCTGCGGGCTCGAAAACCTGGTGCTGATTCCCGGAACGGTCGGCGCGGCGCCGATCCAGAACATCGGTGCCTACGGCGTCGAGGTGCGGGAGTTCATCATTGGAGTCGACGCGTGGGACCGCGAAGCCGGTCGGCTCGTTCACCTGGCAAACGCGGACTGCGCATTCGGTTACCGCGACTCGGTGTTCAAGCACGAGCGCGAGCGCTACATCGTTACCGCGGTCGAGTTCGAACTGCCGCGACAACGCGCGTTGCTGATCGATTACGCCGGTGTCGCCGAAGAGCTTGCGGCAATCGGCGTGACCGAGCCCACCGCGCCGGCAGTCGCCGAAGCGATCGCGCGGATCCGCACCCGCAAGCTGCCTGATCCGGCCCTGATCGGCAACGCCGGCAGCTTCTTCAAGAATCCGCTGGTGACGCCGGCGAAGGCAGCGGCACTGGGTGGGTTGCACGCGGGCTTGCCCGCATGGCCGGTCGCTGGCGGGCGCATGAAGCTATCGGCCGCCTGGCTGATAGAAGCCTGTGGGTTCAAGGGCTTGCGTGAAGGAGATGCAGCCGTTTCCGAACAGCACGCGCTGGTCCTGGTCAATCGTGGCCACGCCAGCGGAGCGCAGATATGGAGCCTGGCCGAGCATATCCGCGCTGCGGTCCACACGCGATTCGAGGTGATCCTGGACCCGGAACCACTGATCGTCTGAGGCTCATCGCCGCTTCGGACTCGGCTCGGCCGTATCCGCAACCGCATCCCATACGCGGACCTCGAACGGCTGCAGGGTCACGTGCGTGGTCCCACCGGCGTGCAGGGACAGCGCCTCGCCGGCGCCGTGCACCGGCACCGCGGTCCAGTCCTTCGCCGAATCTTCCGGAAGCTCCAGAACGCTGCGCGGGTCGAACTCGAATGCCTGCGCGCGGTCGCGCGGATTGCGCAATGCGATCACCGCGCGGCCAGGCGCCCACGACGCCCAGCCGTAGACTTCCGCGCGCGCCGGATCGCCGCCGATCCAGTGGCTGTCGCGCAGCACCGCGGCGCGCTCGCGCGCCCACCTCGCGGCCGCGGCGAGATCGTCCCAGTTCCGGGGCGTGAGCAGATCCGGCGAGACATACATCTCCTGCAGCCCGGTGCCGGTCGCGAAGTACGACCACACCTCATCGGCGAACGCGTTGCCGGGATCGGTGTTCAGGCCCTGCGCCTTGCGCGCGTAGATGATGCCGTGGAGCATCAGCGAATTCAGCGGGAACAGCGGGCCCTGGCGCACGATGCCGCCATAAGTGTCGGCGTCGCGGTAGGTGATCCAGCGCTGGCGATCGCTGCCGACGCCGGCGAACGAATGGTCCTCGCCGCCGCGCCAGATCGAGTCGGCGGTGCGCAGCCAGAACGGCGAAGGCCAGGTGCCGGTGGTGAGATTGATGAACAGGTCCGGCTTCAACGCGCGCAAGTCGCCGATCAACGCGATCGCCGCGGCGAAATCGCTGTCGAACTCGCTGCCGGGCGTGACCTTGTCCGGGCTGCCGGTGCCGTCGAACTTGAACTGGTTGATGCCGTACCGCTTCAGCAGGTTGATGGTCACGTCGTGGAACAGCGGAAAGTATTTCCGGCCCGACAACGCGATGCCCTGCTCGTCTACCTCGTAACCGGCCGCCTTCGCGGCAGCCAGCCGCTCCTTGCGCGGCGGTCCGTAACCGCCCCAGGGCGACAGCCAGATCCCCGGCGCCGCGTCATACTTCGCGGCCGCCTCGCGCAACGGAGCGAAGCCGTGCGGAAAGTCCTTGCTGAACTGCCACAGCTTCGTGTGGTCGTCCCACCCGTCGTCGAACAGGAACGAGTCCATCTTCACGCCACGCTGCTGTACCAGCTGCTTGCCGAAGGCATCGATCACATTGACCGCTTCGGCCTCGGTGTACGGCGTGAAGTAGCCTATGTCGTACCACGAGTTGTAGTGCAGGAAGGTGCGGAACGGCGTCGCACGCTCGTTTTCCAGGTATGCCTGGAAGCCGCGCCGCAACTGGCCTCGCGGAACCACGCCGAACACCGCCGAATACTTCGCGGCGACGCCGGCACGCAGCGGCAGCACGCGCTTCAGCGATGCGGTCGCGCGATGGTCGATCGCGCGTGCCTGCGCCATCGGATGCTCGAAGCCGAAGAAGCGATCGTCGGCGATCAGCGGCGAGCCATCGGCAGTGCCGTCGACCCAGGCGTCGTCGAGCTCGAGATCGACCAGCGTGATCGAGGCCAGATCGATCGCCTGCCCGGATTCGAACGTGAACTCCTCGCGCACGTAATTGCCCCCATCGCGAAGCACTGCGCGCCACACCACCGCAAGACCGCTGCGTGCATCCACGAGTCTGGCATCGAGCGCGACGCCGGCACGGCGGTCCGCGCCACGCGCCGCCCTGTCGACGCCCGCGATGCGGCTGCAGCGCAACTTGCCGGCCAGCCCGAAACCGCTCGCATCGAGCGTCGTCGCGCCGCGCGGCAACACCGAAAACAGTTCTCCGTCCAGCGTGTGCGCGGCACCGGTGAATCCATTGTCGAGCGTCGCCGGTCGCAGCGCTGCGCCATCCCGCTTCACCGCGAAGCGCAACGCGGCATTGGACAATTGCGCGCCAGTCGCATCGACCCGGCAATGCGCGCTGCCCGGATCGCTCGGCAGCCACGCAGGCGGCAACGACATCCGGGGATGCGGCGCAACGGCCGCGGCCTGCGCACACGAGGCGGCGACGGCGAACACGATGCAGGACGAAGACAGCCTGTTCATGTGCGGATCCCCGTGCCCAGGTCGGGTTGCTCGGTGCTGGTCGGCCGCAAATATCGATCGCAAGGGCCGAAGACGACCATGCGAGCGGAATTCTAGCTGTCGCCGCACTGGAAATAGACCAGGTCCGCATCGTCGAGCGGATGCGCCTGACCAAGGCTGATCGAACCGGTCCTGCGCAGATGGGTTTCATCGCGATGCACGAACAATTCGTCGTCGTCGCCGATCTTCAGCCAGCTTCCGTTGGTCGAACGATCGGCGAGCATGAAATAGCCGCGTTTCCATTCGATCAGGGCGTGATTACGCGAGACCCATTCGGTCTCGATGACAAGGCTGCTGGTCGGGTCGCGGCCGATCGAGAACGAAGCGCCTTCGTCCAATTCGAAGACTTGGCTCTTGAAACGGACCAGCAACCGCGCGCCTGCGGTTGCATCGACGCCCTGCATCACGCGCTGCACCGTGGTCACGTGGGCGAGGTCTTCCTGCCAGAGCACGTCGACGACCTCGATCGGCGCCTGCTTGCCGAGCACGCGGGCGGTGCCGAGCGCGCGCACGCGCAGGCCGGTCGTGCTCGTGATCCCGTCGACCGTGCTCGCGGTGGCGACGATCTGGTCGCGTCGCGCAAGGTTCTTGTCGGCCATGCGCGCTGCGGTATTGACCGCATCGCCGAACACGTCGTCCTTCTCGACCAGCGCATCGCCGTGGTGCAGGCCGATGCGGATCGCGAGATTGTCGCGCTGGAAAACGGTGTCGTTCTTGATGCGCCGTTGCATGTCGGTCGCCGCGAGCAGGCCGTGCAGGGGACCCGGGAACGTGCACATGATCTCGTCGCCGATGGTCTTGATGACACGCCCGCCATGCCGCGCGGCGACTTCGGCCAACGCGATCAGCACGCCGCCGACCATGCGTACCGCGGCCTCGTCGCCATAGGTCTCGAACAACCGCGTGCTGCCGGAGACATCGGCGAACAGGATCGTGAGGGCGCGGCGCTCGGTCATGTCTGCCGGATCATAGGTCAATCGCCACGACGGCAAAAGGCGATGCGCAACGCATGTCGCGGGAGCGGCTTCAGCCGCGATGCCTTGAGCCCTCCTCTTCCCGGAGAGGGTTGGGTAGGGATGATGTTCAGCGTGCACGAGAGGCATCGCGGCTGAAGTCGCTCCCGCAAAGTGGGTTCAGGCGAGCGCATCGGCGGCAGCGACGATATCCGCCTCGCCAGGCAGCACGAGGAATGCCGCGCCGGCGAGTGGCGTGTAGGTATCGACGCCGACGACCCGGCGCAGCGGCTTCGCGCCCAATCCCGCCTCGACGATCGCGGTGATCACGCCTTCACCGACACCGGCCGAGTGCCGGCCTTCGTCGACAATGATGATCCGCTTCGCACTCTTCGCCTGCCCGGCGATGAACGATTCGTTGAGCGGCACCAACCAGCGCAGGTCGACAACGCGTACCCTCCAACCGCGCTTGTTCCCGATCTCGCGCGCGGCACGCAGGCTCATCGGCACGCCGTTGCCGTAGCTGAGGATCACCAGATCGTCTGCATCGCCGTTGTAGATGCGTCCCTCGCCGAGCAGCATCGCCTGATCCAGCGGCGGATATGAGGTGAGCCACCCGCCGTCGCCGGCCGCGTACAGGTCCTTTGTCATGTACAGCGCGATCGGTTCGAGGAAGATCGAGACGCGCCCATCGACTTTCGCGAGCGCGGCCAGCGTGCGCAACATCGTCACCGCATCGTCGCCGCGACTCGCGCAGCCGACGACCAGGCCCGGGATATCGCGCAGCGCGGCGATCGAGTTGTCGTTGTGGAAATGTCCGCCGAAGCCGCGCTGGTAACCGAGGCCGGCGATACGAACGATCATCGGATTGCGGTACTGGTTGTTCGAGAAGAATTGCAGCGACGCGGCCTCCCCGCGGATCTGGTCGCAGGCGTTGTGGAAATACGCCAGGTACTGGATCTCCGGGATCGGCAGCAGGCCCATGTTCGCGTAGCCCTGGGCGAGGCCGAGGATCATCGTCTCGTCGAGCAGCGTGTTGAACACGCGCGCATTCCTGAATGCCTTGTGCAGGCCCCTGGTCACCGTGTAGACGCCGCCCTTCTGCGCGACGTCCTCGCCGAACAGCAACGCTTCCGGGTACTTGCAGAACAGGTCGTGCAAGGCATTGTTGATCTGGATTGCGAGATGGCGCGGCGGAAGCTTCTCCGGCAGTTTCTCGGCGCCGCCGAACACCGCGAGGCGCCGCTCGGCATAGTCGGCGCGCTGCGCCTCTGCGTTGACCTTGGCCGGCGAGTACGGCGCCAGCGGCGCAATCACGTCCTCAAGCTTGTCGAGCTTCGGCCGGCGATCGGCCTCCTCGGCCGCGGCGAAACATTTCCTGCGCGTGTCTTCGTATTTCGCGAGCAACGACTCCTTCGTGTACAGGCCGGACTCGAGCGCGATCGCCGCCGAACGCAGCAGCGGATCGGTCGCCTCCAGCGCGACCAGTTCCTCGAAACTGCGCCATTCGATCTCGAAGTCGGTGCCGGCGTGTCCCATCAGGCGCGTCGTGCGCAGATGCAGGAAGGTCGGCCGGCGTGTCGTGCGGCAGTGGTGGACCGCGCGCGCAACCTGCTCGTAGCCCTCGGCAAGATCGAGGCCGTCGGCATGGAAATAATCGAGGCCGTCGCGGTGGCGGAACGCATTCGCGACCCAGCCGCCCGGTGTCTTCACCGAGATGCCGATGCCGTTGTCCTCGCACACGAACAGCACCGGCGCCGGCAACTTCTGGTACGCAGTCCACTGCGCGGTATTGAACGCGGTCTGCGCGGTCGCGTGGTTCGACGATGCGTCGCCGAACGAGCAGATCGCGATCGAATCGTCCGGTATCGGCAGCGCATGCCTGATGCGCTTGGCCTGCTCGATCGCGACCGCGGTGCCGAGCGCCTTCGGCAGGTGCGAGGCGATTGTCGAAGTCTGCGGCAGTACCCACAGCGGCTTGCTGCCCCAGACCTTGTGGCGACCGCCCGAGGCCGGGTCGTCCTTGCTTGCGGCGAACGACAGCGCGGAATCCATGATCGGATCGAGCTTTCGGCCATCCGTACCCGGCAACTTGCGAAAGCGCTCGGCCATGAACGCGCCGCTGCGGTAATGCAGGAACGCCGGATCGGTGTGCCGGGTCAGGCGCGCGACCATAGCGTTGCCTTCGTGTCCGCTCGAACCGATGGTGTAGAACACCTTGTTCTTCACCCGCAACACGCGCGCCATCAAGTCGAGATGGCGCGAGATCAGCTGCGATTCGAACAGCTCGAGGAAATCGATCGCGTTGCACAGGCTACCCGGCAGCACCGCTTCATCAGCGCGCGGTGCGCGGTTCGGCATGCCGGCCCAGGCCTGCACGAACTCGCTGAAGTTCTGATCGCAGACTTCGGCACGATTGACGTTCCGGTGGCGGGCGGGAATCGGGTTGGCGGTGACAGTCATGGCGGAGTCAATTGATAGGTCGGCGCTGGGAGGCTGTGAATTGTGCTTTCGCTTCCCCTGCGTAGCGGGGGAAGCTGCCCGAAGGGCTGAAGGGGGCGCTTTCTGCCGTGTAAAAACAAGATCAGGAGCGCCCCCATCCGCCTTCCCTCAGCCGCGGGATGGCGGCTTCGACCTTCCCCCGCTGCGCGGGGGAAGGAAAAACCGGGTTCGTGCCAGTACGCTGAATTTTTCGCAAGTTCTGGGCGCAGCAACGCCCAATGCAATGATGGCTGTCGGGCTCCCTTCATCAGTCAACTTGCACTGTTCGTGACTGTGCGATCAATGCTGCATTCTCCGCGGCAATCGGCGGCATCGGCACGAACCCGGGCTGTGCACTCACGCGATCGAGCCAGGCGCGAAGCGCCGGGTAGGCGCCGAGATCGATGCCGCCCTCGTCCGCGCAATGCGTGTAGCCGAACAGCGCGATGTCGGCGATGCCATAGCCGCCGCTGCTGAACCACGCATTCGCAGTCAGATGCTTCTCCATCACGCCGAGTGCCTGATGGCCGCGCTCGCGCAACATCGGCAGGTCGACACGGCGCGGTGAATCGATCGGCGTCCAGCCGCAGATGAAGCGCGCGACCGCGACATACGGCTCGTGGCTGTATTGCTCGAAGAACATCCACGACAGGGTCTGCGCGCGCTGCCAGGCGTCGCCGCCGAAATACTTCGTCCCATCGGCGAGCCAGCACAGGAT
>JBIODY010000069.1:0-9187 GCA_044445505.1 Lysobacterales bacterium | reverse complement strand
CGGTACTTGCGCCGCGACAGCGCGAGGTGGGCGTCGCGTATCTCGCGTTCGCCTGGCAGGAACACCAGCATGTCGCCGCGAGGATCCTCGGCGCTGATCTCGTCTGCGGCTACGACGATCTGTTCGGCAAGCGAAATGGGGTCAGAGTCATTTTTCCGCTTGCGCGGGTCGATGGCCCCGAGGTCTTCGCCGGAAAAATGACTCTGACCCCATTTCCGCCAGCGCACCTCGACCGGATACGCGCGGCCTTCGAGCTCGACCACCGGCGCGCCGCCGAAATGCTGCGCGAAGCGCGCGGTGTCGATCGTCGCCGAGGTCACGATCAGTTTCAGGTCACGGCGCTTCGCGAGCAGGCGCTTCAGGTAGCCGAGCAGGAAGTCGATGTTGAGGCTGCGCTCGTGCGCCTCGTCGAGGATGATCGTGTCGTAGGCGTTGAGCCAGGGATCGGACTGCGTCTCGGCGAGCAGGATGCCGTCGGTCATGAACTTGACCAGCGACGCGTCGGAGACCTGGTCGTTGAAGCGCACCTGGAAGCCGACCAGGTCGCCGACCGTGGTGCCGAGTTCCGCGGCCACGCGCCGCGCGACCGAGCGCGCGGCGATGCGCCGCGGCTGCGTACAGCCGATCATGCCGGCGACGCCGCGACCCGCGGCCAGGCACAGTTTCGGCAGTTGCGTGGTCTTACCGGAGCCGGTTTCGCCAGCGAGCACGACGACCTGGTGGTCGCGGATCAGCGTCGCGATGCGGTCCGCATGCGCCGCGATCGGCAGCGTTTCGTCGATCCGGGTCGCCGGCACGCGCGCGGCACGCGTGGCACGGCGCGCAGTGGAAGCGGCGATCGCGTTGCGCAGCGATTCGACCTCCGCTGCCGGCACCGGGCGCGCTGCCGCGAGCCGACGCCAGCGCGCCAGCAGGCGGCCGAAGTCGCGCGCCATCACTTCATCGAGCGCGTTGCGCAGGGATTGCAGATCGGACATGAATCGCTTTTGCGAAGTGGAAAGAATCGCGACGATCATAGCTGCGGTCGATCGCTGCGATTCGCAAGTTCGATTTCCCGCAGGAATGCGTTCCCTGCTGCGCTGAGGCTTCTGTTTTCGCTTCGCCCCGATGCGCAGCGGAAGGAACCGCAAGGGCACGGCTTCTCGGGTAGCGTGCGGGTTTTGCTGTCGCTTCCCCTGCGCAGCGGGGGAAGCTGCCCGGAGGGCTGAAGGGGGCGCTTCCGATGCCCGCGCCGCGATCGATCAGGATGGCGTCGGCGCATTTCCCCCGGACGCCATCGCCAGCGCCTGCGGGAAGTCGTCCGCGAAACGCAGCACGCTGCCGTCGGCGACGATGCCCATATCGGCGAGGATGCGCGCCGGTTGCGGCTGCAGCCCGGTGAAGATCAGCGCCGTGCCGGCACGCCGGCAGCGCGCGACGAGGCTGCCGATCGCGGTCGCGCCCGAGGCGTCGATCAGCGGCACCAGACGCAGTCGCAGGATGAACACGCGTGGCGGCTTGCCGAATGCGCGCAGCACGTCGTCGATGCGGTTGGCGACTGCGAAAAACAGCGGGCCGGACACGCGGTATGCCTCCACGCCCTCGGGCAGCGCATCGCGCCCGACAGTGCGGCGCGCGCGCGTGAAATCGTCCTCGTCCGCCTCGACCAGATCGACGTGCGACTCCATCGCAACCACCTCGCTCATGCGGTGCATGAACAGGAACGCAGCCAGTATCACGCCAACCTCGACCGCCAAGGTCAGGTCGAACATCACGGTCAACAGGAACGTCACGACCAGCACCAGCCGGTCGCCGGGCGGCGAACGCATCAACTGGCGGATGCGTTCGATCTCGCTCATGTTCCAGGCGACCAGCAGCAGCAGCGCGGCCATCGCCGGCAGCGGCACGTAGTTCGCGAGCGGGGCCGCGACCAGCACGAACAGCAGGATGAATCCGGCGTGCGCCATGCCGGCGACCGGCGAACGCGCACCCGCGCGCACGTTGGTCGCGGTGCGCACGATCGCGCCGGTCGCCGGCAGGCCGCCGATCAGCGCGGAGGCGGTGTTGGCAACGCCCTGCGCGACCAGTTCGCAATTGGAACGGTGCCGGCCGCCGATCATGCCGTCGGAGACCACCGCGGACAACAGCGATTCGACGCCGCCGAGGAATGCGATCGTGAACGCACTCGGCAGCAACTCGCGCAAGCGCGCGATGTCGAACGACGGCAGATGCGGCACCGGCAGCTCGCGCGGCAGCGGCCCGAAATGCGAGAAGATCGTTTCGACGCGCAGGCCGAGCAGCGCGGCGACCAGCGACGCCGCGACGACCGCGATCAGGAACGCCGGCCAGTTCGGTCGCCAGCGCCGCATCGCGACCAAGGCGGCCAGCGTCCCGAACGCAAGCAGCGTGGCGGCCGGGTTGATGCTGCCGATGTGCGCCGCATAAGCCTGCCAGCGCGCGAAGAACGCCGCCGGCACGTTGCCCATGTCGAGGCCGAGCAGATCCTTGATCTGGCTGCTGAAGATGCTGACCGCGATGCCGGCGGTGAAGCCGGTGATCACCGGCTGCGGCATGTACTTGACCATCGTGCCGAGGCGCAGCAAACCGGCCGCGATCAGCATCGCGCCGGCCATCAACGTCGCCACGACCAGGCCGTCGTAGCCGTGCACCGCGATCACGTTGAACACGACCGGGATGAAGGCCGCGGTCGGACCGCCGATCTGCACGCGCGAGCCGCCGAGCGCGGAGATCAGGAAGCCGGCGACGATCGCCGTGTGCAGGCCGAGCGCCGGCGCGGCTCCGGAAGCGATCGCCAGCGCCATCGACAACGGCAGCGCGACGATCGAAACCGTGAGCCCGGCCAGCAGGTCGTGGCGCAGATCGTCCCGGCCATAACCCTGGCGCAACACGGTAACCAGCTTCGGCACGAACAGGTGCCATGCCGGCGGTGCGCCCGGCGCGAGCGTCGACATACAGGATCCTGCGGCAACGGAGCCGCGATTATGCCAGCGCCTTCACAGCTTGCGCCGCGGCGGCACCAGCAGGTCGCCGAACATCAAGCCGGCGACGATCGCGACCAGCAGGGTGACCAGGGTGACCGCGGTGTCGAGTCCGAGCAGCACGTCGCGCTGGAACACGAAGCTCAGCGTGCGGAAACCGACGCTGCCCGGCACCAGCAGGACGATGCCGGGTTCGCGCACGAGTGCGCCCGGACGTCCCATCACGCGTGCGAACACATTGCTTGTCGCGCCGATCACCAGACCGCCGACGAACACACCGAACGCCGGCGTCACGTAGGTGCCGCCGAGTTGTGCGCAGACGTAACCGAGCGCGACCGAGGCGACGACGACCGGCACGTAGCGGCGCGGGCTGCCGAACAGTACTGCGAACGCGAGGCCGCCCGCAAACACGGCGACCCATTCGGTCCACGCCGGCACCGCCGCCTGCGGCGTGCCGGCCGGCACCCAGCCGAGCAGGTTGCACAGTTGTGCCGCGGCGACCGTACCGAACGCGAGCTTCAGCAGCGTCGCCAGCGCGCCCATCATGCGCGCGGTGCCGGAAATCAGATGCTGGCTGGACAGCTCACGCACCGCGGTGGTCAGGCTCATGCCCGGCATCAGCACGATCAGGCTCGCGATCACCACCGAACGCACCGAAAGCGGCGTGACGTAGACCGCGAGTCCGGTCGCGATCAGGGTCGCCAGCAGCGCGGCCAGCGCTTCCGCGGCCGCGGCGATGTTCGGACGGCCGAGCGAGACCACGTAGATGAGGCCGATCACGAGGCCGATCAGCGTCGCCGCGGCGACCCCGGCCCACGCAGTGTGCAGGATCGCTGCGATGCTTCCGGCCGACACGCCGTAGCTCGCGATCAGCGCGGCGTGATACGCGGGCGAGCGCTGGCGCCGGCCGACTTCGCGCAACAGCCGGCGGCCGGCGTCGAAATCGAGACGGCCATCGATGACCCGGTCGGCGATCTCATCGACCTGGCACAGGCGTTTCAGGTTCACCTCGCCGGGCGGCATGCGCACGACCTGGGTGATCTCGGCGAGATCGTCCTCCTGCTTCGGATCGGAAAACGACATCACGATCGAAGTCGGCGTCGACAGCACGTTGCAGGCGAGCCCGAGCCGCGCGCTGACCAGGTTGACCACGTCCTCGAGGCGCGGCGCGGCGGTGCCGTATTCGTGCAGGCGCCGCGCCAGCTCGACGACGAAGCCGATGCGCGTCTTCAAGGCGTCGCCGCCGGGCGGGTGCGCAGGATCGTCCCTGTTCATCGCGCCATGATGCCGCGCTTTGCCCGGCGCAGGTGAACAGGATGCGCCGAACCGTTCAGCGAGCCGCATTCCGGATTGCATGGGTGCCTGCTAGCCTTGCCACATGGCCCCTTCCGCAACCGCGACCCTGCGCCAGGAAGCGAACGGTGGTAACACTGTTGTCGCCAGCGGCGACTGGACCCTGGCTGCGATGCCGGCGCTGGCCGATGCGGTCGCCGCGCTGCGCCGCAAGCTGCCCGAGGGGACGCGCGTCGATGCCGCGAACCTCGGCCGCGTGGATACCGCAGGTGCCGGCCTCCTGCTCGATCTCGCCGGCCGGCGTCCGATCGACGGACTGGATTCGAACCGTCGCGCGTTGTTCGACGCGGTCGCGAAGGCGCAGACCGCGCCACCGATGGCAGCGAAGTCCGATACGGGCCTCGTTGCCCTGCTCGCGCGCACCGGAGCCGCGGTCGAGAAGGCGGCGCGCGACGCATACCAGTTGCTCGGCTTCATCGGCCTGATCCTCGCCACGCTCGCGCGCTGCGCGCCCGATCCGCGGCGCTGGCGTCTCACCTCGCTCAGCTTCCATCTCGAGCAGACCGGCCTCGATGCGGTGCCGATCGTCGTGCTGCTGAATTTCCTGGTCGGCGCGGTGGTCGCATTCCTCGGCGCGACCGTGCTCAAGGATTTCGGCGCGAGCATCTTCACCGTGGAACTGATCGGCTATTCGTTCCTGCGCGAGTTCGGCGTGCTGTTGACCGCGATCATGGTTGCCGGCCGTTCCGGCAGCGCGTTCACCGCGCAGATCGGCTCGATGAAGGCGCGCGAGGAGATCGACGCGATCCGCACGCTCGGCCTCGATCCGGTCGAGGTGCTGGTCCTGCCGCGCCTGCTCGCGCTGCTGATCGCAATGCCGCTGCTGACCTTCCTCGCGATGCTGGCCGGCATTCTCGGCGGCGCGGCGGTCTGCGCGCTCACCCTCGACATCTCGCCGACCATGTTCGTGACGCGGCTGCACGAGCTGTCCGCGACGCGGCACTTCTGGGTCGGCATGAGCAAGGCGCCGATCTTCGCGTTCCTGATCGCCGCGATCGGCTGTCTCGAAGGCTTCAAGGTCTCGGGCAGCGCGGAGTCGGTCGGCGAGCACACCACGTCGAGCGTCGTGCAGGCGATCTTCGTCGCGATCCTGGTCGACGCGCTCGCCGCGATCTTCTACATGGAGATCAAGGTATGACGGAACGCGAAAAGGTCATCGAGGTGCGCGACCTGGGCAACCGGTTCGGCGCACAGGTCGTGCACGAGCGCCTCGATCTCGATGTGTACCGCGGCGAGATCCTCGGCGTGGTCGGCGGCTCCGGCAGCGGCAAGTCGGTGCTGCTGCGTTCGATCATCGGCCTCAATCGACCCGCGGCTGGAAGCGTCAAACTGCTCGGCGAGGACATGCTGCGCATCAGCGACGCGCGCCGTCATGAGATCGAGCAGCGCTGCGGTGTATTGTTCCAGAATGGCGCGCTGTTCTCGTCGCTGACGGTCGCCGACAACGTGATGGTGCCGATGCGCGAGCACTACCGCCTTCCGCTTGCGATGATGCAGCGGCTCGCGGCGCTGAAGATCGCGCTGGCCGGACTCGCATCCGAGGCCGGCGCCAAGTTTCCCTCCGAACTTTCCGGCGGCATGGTCAAGCGCGCCGCGCTGGCGCGTTCGCTGGCGCTGGATCCGGACATCCTGTTCCTCGACGAGCCGACCGCCGGTCTCGATCCGATCGGCGCGGCCGCGTTCGACCGGCTGATCCTGACCCTGCGCGAGAGCCTCGGCCTGACCGTGTTCCTGATCACCCACGACCTCGACACGCTGTACACGATCTGCGACCGCGTCGCGGTGATTTCCCAGAAGCGCGTGCTGGTCGCCGACACGCTGGCGCGCGTCGAGAACTACGACGATGCGTGGGTCCACGACTACTTCCAGGGTCCGCGCGGAAGAGCCGCCGAGGCGGCGGCGGAAATCGCGGCGGCGCACGACGCGCGAAACAGCAACAGCATCGCGGCCGAAGCCGCTCCCACGAAGGGCTGAGCCATGGAAACCCGCGCGCACCACGTCCTCATCGGCGCCTTCACGATCGGCGCGTTCCTGCTCGCGCTCGGCTTCGTGCTGTGGCTGTCGAAATCAAGCGTCGACCGCACCTACAACGACTACGACATCGTGTTCACCGAGGCGGTCACCGGCCTTTCCACCGGCGGCCTCGTGCAATACAACGGCATCAAGGTCGGCGAAGTGCGCGAGTTGCATCTCGCCACCGACGATCCGCGCAAGGTGATCGCGCGCGTGCGCCTGGACGCCACAGCGCCGGTGCGCCAGGACACGCGCGCCAAGCTCGCACTGCAGGGCGTCACCGGCCTCGCCTTCATCCAGTTGTCCGGCGGCGCACCGTCCAGTCCACCGCTGCTGCCGACGCCCGAACATCCGGTACCGGTGATTCCATCCGAGGAATCGGCGTTGTCGAAGCTGCTCGCGTCGGGTTCGGACATCGTGCTCAGCGCGAACGACGCGCTGCTGCGCATGAACCAGATCCTGTCCGACGAAAACGTCGCGCGTATCTCGGCGACACTCCAGCACATCGACCAGCTGACCGGCACGCTGGCCGAGGAACGCGGCGATGTCGGCACCGCGCTGAGGCAACTCGCCGACGCGAGCGGGCAGCTCAAGAAGACCCTCGGTACGCTGGACGCAATGGCGAACACGACCAATGCGCTGGTGCGCAATGACGTGCACGCGGCACTGAAGTCGACGCAGAAAACCCTGGACTCGGTCGACAAGCTGGCGAATTCGGCCGGTGCGCTGGTCGAGGACAACCGCGCGGCGATCGGCAGCTTCAGCAACCAGGGCCTGCGCCAGATCGGACCGACCGTACTCGAACTGCGCGAGACGCTGCGCTCGCTCAAGCAACTCAGCGACAAGCTCGGCGCGTCGGACAGCCTTCTGCTCGGCCGCGATCAGCCCAAGGAGTACCAGCCGCGATGAACCCGATGCGCCGTATCCTGTTGCTTGTGATGCCGCCGCTATTGCTGCTCGGCGGCTGCTCGTCGCTGCTGACCGTGCAGCGCGCGCCGTTCACGATCTATTCGCCAAGCTACACCGCAACATCGAGCGCGGGGCCGCACGTCGACTGGCAATTGATGGTCGAGACGCCGCTCGCCAGCGACACCCTCGACACCGCGCGCATGCTGGTGATGCCGACGCCCGGCGTGCTCGAAGTGTTCCCGGCCGCACGCTGGCGCGACACCGCGCCCGCTCTGCTGCGCAGCATCGTCGTGCAGGGCTTCGAGAACTCCGGGCGCATCCTCGGCGTCGGCAGCGCGACCTCGGGCCTGCACGCGGACCTTGCGCTCGCGATCGACCTGCGCGACTTCCAGCTCGAAGCGACCGGCGGCGCGGCGCAAGCGGCGGTGCGCTTCCAGGCGCGCCTGCTCGACTACACGACGAACCGCGTGCTCGCGACGCACGCGTTCGCTGTGCAGACGCCGGCCGCCGGCAACGATGCGGCCAGCGCGTTCGCCGCGTTCGAGGCCGCACTGAACACGGTCGTGCCGCAACTGGTCGACTGGACGCTGGAGCAGGGCACGGCTGCCCGCGGCACCGGCGCTCCACGCGGCGATTCCCCGCAACCGGCGCAGCGGCGACAATAGCGCGGCGCGGACCGCGTTCCCCGCTCCGTTTCGCGCACGCCCGGCCGCCCCGGGCGCAACTTCCCGCTGGCCCGGTCGCGCATGAGCGAAGCAGAAGTCCGCAGCCCCCAAAGCAAACTGCAGGGCCAGCTCGCGCGGGTCAGCGAACTGCTGCGCCGGCAGCATCCGGTCGAGAGCGTCGCGCATCGCCAGCATCCCACCGAATTGCAGCGCGAGATCGACGCGCTGCACCCGGCCGACATCGCCCACATCCTCGAAGCGCTGCCGCCGGAGGACCGCCTCGAAATCTGGAAGCTGGTCAAGGCCGACCGCGACGGCGAGATCCTGCTCGAAGTCTCCGACGCGGTTCGCGAATCGCTGCTCGCGGACATGGACCGGCCGGAGATGCTCGCCGCGGCCGAGGGCCTCGACGCCGACGAACTCGCCGACCTCGCCGAGGACCTGCCAGAGGACGTGCTGCAGGAACTCATGCACCGCCTCAACGCGGAGCAGCGCCAGCGCGTGCAGTCGGCGATGTCGTGGCAGGACGACCAGGTCGGCGCGATCATGGATTTCGACATGGTGACGATCCGCGAGGACGTCACGCTCGAAACCGTACTGCGCTACCTGCGGCGCCTGAAGGAGTTGCCCGAGCAGACCGACAAGCTGTTCGTCGTCAACAGCGACACGTTGCTGACCGGCGTGTTGCCGGTGCGCTGGCTGCTGGTCAACGATCCGTCGCGGCTGGTCGCCGCGGTCATGGCCGCCGATGCGAACACGTTCCATCCCGAGGACGATGTCGCTGAAACCGCGCAGGCGTTCGAACGCTACGACCTGGTCACCGCGCCGGTGGTCGATGCCGGAGGCCGCCTGATCGGCCGCCTGACCATCGACGCGATGGTCGACGTGATCCGCGAGGAAAGCGACGCCGAGGTGCGCGAGCGCTTCGGCCTGCGCGAGGACGAGGACATCTTCGCCTCGGTGTGGAAATCGCTGCGCAACCGCTGGGCCTGGCTGGCGACGAATCTGGTCACCGCGTTCATCGCCTCGCGCGTGATCGGCGTGTTCGCCGGATCGATCGAAAGGCTCGTCGCGCTGGCGACCTTGATGCCGATCGTCGCCGGCATCGGCGGCAACGCCGGCAACCAGACCATCACCATGATCGTGCGTGCGCTCGCGCTCGACCAGGTCAAGCTCGACAGCGCACGGCGGCTGTTGCGCAAGGAACTCGGCGTCGCGCTGGTCAACGGCCTGGTCTGGGGCGGCATGATCGGCATCGTCGCCGGATTG
>JBIODY010000068.1:0-9220 GCA_044445505.1 Lysobacterales bacterium | reverse complement strand
GCGACCGCTTCCGCCTGGGCCAGGTCGAGCTTGCCGTTGAGGAATGCGCGCTCGGAGAATTCGCCGGGCCGCGCGTGGCGAGCGCCGAGTTCGACGACGCGCGCGAGCAGCAGGCGCAGTACGACCGGACTGCCGTGGGTCTGCAGTTCGAGCACGCACTCGCCGGTATGGGAATGCGGCGCCGGAAACCACAGCAGCAGGCCGCGGTCGATCACATCGCCGCCGCGATCGCGGAACGCGGTGTAGTGCGCGTGACGCGGCTGCGGCGTGCGCCCGAGCACCTCGCGTGCGATCGCGCCGGCGCCGGGGCCGGAGACGCGCAGCACGCCGACGCCGCCCGCGCCGGGCGCGCTCGCCACCGCCGCGATCGTGTCGGCGTGCGCGTTCATGGCCTCAGGCCTTGGCGGTTTCGCCGGCCTCGATGCGCTTGGTGATGATCCATTGCTGCAACAGGCCGAGGCCGCCATTGACGACGTAGTAGAGCACCAGGCCAGCCGGGAAGAATGCGAACATCACCGAGAACACGATCGGCATGAACTTCATCATCTTGGCCTGGGTCGGGTCCATGCCGGCGGTCGGGGTCAGGAACTGCGTCGCGATCATGACCAGGCCGTTGAGCACCGGCAGCACGAAGTACGGATCCGGCGAGGTCAGGTTCTGGATCCAGCCGATGAACGGCGCCTGGCGCAATTCCACGCTTTCCAGCAGCACCCAGTACAGCGCGAAGAACACCGGAATCTGCACCACCATCGGCAGGCAACCGGCGAGCGGATTGACCTTCTCCTTCTGGTACAGCTCCATCATTGCCGTGTTCATCTTCTGGCGATCGTCGCCATGGCGTTCCTTGAGCGCCGCGATGCGCGGCTGCAGCTTGCGCATGCGCGCGCCGGAGCGGAACTGGGTCTCGCTGAGCTTGAAGAACACGGCCTTGATCAACAGCACCAGCAGGATGATCGCGAAGCCCCAGTTGCCGGTGAGCTTGTGCAGCTGGGCCAGCAACCAGTGCAGCGGTTCGGCGATCACCGTGAACATGCCGTAGTCGACGGTCAACGCGAGGCCCGGCGCGATCTCGTCGAGCGTGCCCTGCAGTTTCGGGCCGACATACAGGCGCGCGCCTGCGCTCTTCGTTTCGCCGGGCGCGACCGTGATCGGCGGCGACAGCGCGCGGATCAGATAGTGGCGCACATCGCCGCCCTGCCGGGTCTTGGCGAGATAGGTCCTGGTCGCGTACTGCTCGACCTCGCCGGCAGGCGGAATCCACGCCGCGAAGAAATAATGCTGCAGCATCGCCGCCCAGCCGCCGGCCGCGCTCTTGTCGAGCGGCTCCTTCTCGAAGTGATCGAACTTGAGTTTCTGGAACTTGTCGGTCGGGCTGTACCACGCCGCGCCCGCAAAGCTGTAGCGCTCGGTGTTGCTGTAGCCCTTGAGACCGGCGGTGTCGACGATCGGAGGCACCCGCTGCAACTGGCGGTACGCGTTGCCGGTCCAGCTCGCAGCGCTCCGGTTGTCGATTTCCTGACGCTGATCGATCACATAGCTGCCGCGCTTGAACGTGAACACCTTGCGTACGACAAGGCCGGATGCGTCGCTCCAGGTCAGCGGCACTTCCATTTCATTCGCACCATCGGCGAGCGCATACGCATTCTGCTGTGCGCTGAACAGCGCCTGATGATCGGGCGCCGCACCCTGGTTGCTGACCAGGCCGCTCTGCGCCTCGAAATACGTGGCGTCGCCACTGTCGAGCAGGCGCACCGGATGCGCGAAATCCTTCGGCTGCTGCGGATAGGCGAGCAGATCCGCGGCGACCACGCTGCCGCCGACCGGGTCGATCTCGATGTGCAGCAGATCGGTGGTCACAACGACGTGCGCGACGCTCGGCACGCCAGCGGCGGGAGCGGGAGCCGGTGTATTCGCTGCCGGTGCGGCGCCGCGCGGGCCCGCCGCGCTCGGTACTTCGACTGCATTGCCGGCGGACTCTGCAACCGGCGGCGGTGTATCGGCGGCGACGGTGGTCGCGGCCGGCGCGCGATTGTAGTCCTCCTGCCACTGCGTCCAGAGCAGGTAGCCGATGAACAGCAGAGCGATCAGAAGCAGGTTGCGTGTGCTGGTCATGGGGATCGGGTCAGCGGATGAGGCTTCGCCACGAAACGCGACGGTCGCGCGTGGTGCACGGACGCCGGAGCGGTGCTCGGGACGATGGTCGGGGGAAGGCCGCGCGAGCCGGTGCGGCCGATGCAATCAGGCGCGCATTGTGCCGACGCCGCCGGTGCGGTTCAATGACGCGATGCGTTGCCACAGGCTCGCGAGCTCGGCACGCAGGCTGGCATTGTCTTCAAGGTCCGCGCTGGAGCGTGCGATGAGCAGGATGTCGACGGCGGGAAGCTCGGCGCGGATGCGCCGGAAACTGTCGCGCGCAATGCGCTTGATGCGGTTGCGGCGCACCGCTTTCCTGGAAACGCGTCGCGAGATCGCGAGGCCGAGGCGTGCGCCGGCCGATTCGCTTGCGGCAACCTCGGCGCTGAAATGACGTCCGCCCACGCGACGACTGATGCCGCGCAGGCGGGCGAAATCCTTCGGGCTCAGCAGGCGCGCCGCGCGCGGAAACGAGGCGGGCGCCATCGGCTGTCGATCGCGATCAGACCGCGAGACGCTTGCGACCCTTGGCGCGACGCGCATTGATGACCTTGCGGCCGCCGCGGGTCTTCATGCGCGCACGGAACCCGTGGTCGCGCGCACGCTTTAGGTTGCTCGGCTGGTAGGTACGCTTGGTGGCCATGAGCGGAACGCCAATCTGTACGGAAAAGGGCGCGGATGATAGGGCTGCGACGCGGGGGCGTCAAGCTGCGCCGACGCGCAGCGGAGCGGCCGGCCGCAGCGGAACGGGCGATTTCACCGCCGGCGTCGACCCGACGAGTGCTCTTCCATTTTCGGCTTTTCACTCGAGGTCCACCGCTCACCGCCCACGTCTCGCGCTAGACTCCCGCTTCTGTCCGGCGCCCGCGCGCGCCGGACCTTCCTGGAACCCGTACCGGCGCATGAGCGAGCTTTGGCGACGCTGTCTGTCCCGCCTCGAGGCGGAATACAGCGCGGAGGACATGCATACCTATCTGGCCCCGCTGCAGGTCGGCGAGGATGCGTCGGGTTTCGTGCTGTGGGCGCCGAACGGCTACACGATGGAGACCGTGCGCGAGCGCTTCCTCGACCGCATCGTCGCCGTGCTCGAGCATCTGGCCGGGCATGCGGTCGCGGTCGATGTGCAGGTCGGCGCCCGTGCGGTCGCGCCACCGGTCGGCAAATCCGCCGCGCGCACCAGACCCGGCGCCGAACGCGCGGCCGAACCCAGCCTCGATCCGAACTACACGTTCGAGAACTTCGTCGAGGGCAAGTCTAACCAGCTCGGCAAGGCCGCCGCGACTCAGGTCGCGATGAATCCGGGACGCGCCTACAACCCGCTGCTGCTGTATGGCGGCACCGGCCTCGGCAAGACCCATCTGATGCATGCCGCGGGCAACCTGATGCGCGCGAGCCGGCCGGACTTCAAGGTGCTCTATCTGCGCTCGGAACAATTCGTCAGCGGCATGGTGCGCGCGCTGCAGCAGAAGGGCATGGACGATTTCAAACGGCGCTTCCGCACCGTCGACGCACTGCTGATCGACGATATCCAGTTCTTCGCGGGCAAGAACACCACCCAGGAAGAGTTCTTCCATACCTTCAACGCACTGTTCGAAGGCAAGCAGCAAATCGTCCTGACTTGCGATCGCTATCCGAAGGAGGTCGACAATCTCGAGCCGCGGCTGAAATCGCGCCTTGGTTGGGGTCTCAGCGTCGCGATCGAGCCGCCCGACTTCGAGACGCGCGCGGCAATCGTGCTGGCGAAAGCTCAGGCCAAGGGCGTGGAACTGCCCGAGGAAGTCGCGGTGCTGATGGCCAAGCGCATGCGCTCGAACGTGCGCGATCTGGAAGGCGCGTTGAATACCCTGGTTGCGCGCGCGAATTTCGAGGGCTGCCGGATCAGCCAGGACTTCGCCCAGGAAACGCTGCGCGACCTGCTCACCGTGCACGCACAGGCGATCACGATCCCCAACATCCAGAAGACCGTGGCAGACTACTATCAGTTGCGACTGACGGATCTGTTGTCGAAGAAACGCAGCCGGTCGATTGCGCGGCCACGGCAGATGGCGATGACTCTGGCCAAGGAACTGACCGAGCACAGCCTGCCGGAAATCGGTGACGCATTCGGTGGCCGCGACCACACGACCGTCATGCATGCCTGTCGGACCATCCGCGATTTTCGCGAAAGCGATGGCAAGCTGCGCCAGGACTGGGAAAAGCTGGTCCGGGCATTGACCGGGTAGCGGGCTGAAAGCGTGCTGAAACCGTGTGGACAAGCTGTGCAATAAAGCGCCGCCGATTATTATCCACAGGTGGTCCACAGCACGCGGGCCTGATTCTACCGCGTGAGATTTTACAGTATGTAATTGAAATATAAAGGAAATGCAGCTTTATTTGGCTTACCCACACGGCCAACAACTACCAACGTTCCACATTGAATAAAACCAACAATAGGACCGGCAGACATGCGATTCAGCATCCAGCGCGAGGCATTTCTGAAACGCCTGCAACAGGTGGTTGGCGTCGTCGAGCGCAGGCAGACGCTGCCGGTCCTCGCCAATCTCCTGGTTTCCGTCGACGGCTCGGGCATCGCCCTGACCGGGACGGACCTGGAAGTCGAGATGGTCGCACGCACCGAGGCAGACGACCTCGACCCGGGTGAAATCACCATTCCGGCGCGCAAGCTGTTCGACATCTGTCGCGCCCTGCCGGACGGGTGCCGGATCAAGCTCGAACAGAACGGCGAGCGGGTCACGGTCAGCGCCGGGCGCAGCCGCTTCACGCTGGCGACCTTGCCGGCGACCGAGTTTCCGGTCATCGAGAACATCGAGCTGGTCGAACGCGTCACCTTGCCGGAAGCAACGCTCAAGGAGCTGATGGACCGCACCGGCTTCGCAATGGCACACCAGGACGTGCGCTACTATCTGAACGGAATGCTGCTGGACCTGCGCGAGCATGTGCTGCGCTGTGTGGCGACCGACGGCCATCGCCTCGCGCTGGCCGAGACGCGGATCGATACCAAGGTCGCGGCGCCGCGGCAGGTCATCGTGCCGCGCAAGGGCATCAACGAACTGCAGGGCCTGTTCGAGCCCGGCGAAGGCAGCGTCGAGCTCGAATTCGCGCGCAATCACCTGCGCGTGCGTCGAGGCGGCGTGACCTTCACCTCGAAACTGATCGACGGCCGGTTCCCGGATTACGAGGCGGTGATCCCGATCGGCGCCGACAAGGAAGTCCGCGTGCAGCGCGACGAGCTCCGTGCGGCGCTGCAACGCGCCGCGATCCTGTCCAACGAGAAGTACCGCGGGGTCAAGCTCGAGGTCGGCCCGAACCGGCTGCGCATCGTCGCGCACAACCCGGAACAGGAAGAGGCGATCGAGGAAGTCGAGGCCCGGACCGGGGTCGCCGAACTCAGCGTCGGCTTCAACGTGAACTATCTGCTCGATGCGCTCGGTGCGATCAGCAGCGAGGAAGTCCTGCTGTGCCTGCGTGACGGCCAATCCAGCTGCCTTGTGCGCAAGCCCGATTCCGAGGATACGCGGCATGTGATCATGCCGTTGCGGCTCTGACGACGGCACGGCGCTCGCAGCCGGCGCGGCCGCGCCTGACGCGTTGCCGGCGATCCAACGCGTGCGCCTCGACCGGCTTCGCATCGACAACCTGCGTGCGCTCGAGCGCGTCGAGATCGCGCCCGGCGCCGGCTGGAACCTGTTCCTCGGGCCCAACGGGGCCGGCAAGACCAGCCTGCTCGAAGCCGCATTCCTGCTCTCGCATGGGCGCTCGTTTCGCAGCGGCATCAATGAAATTCTGGTCCGCCACGGCAGCCCCGGCTATTCCATCCATGGCGAATTGGCCGGCCGGACCGACACGGCGCTGCGGGTCGGTATCGCACGCAGTGGCAAGCGGCTGGAAGCGCGGATGGATGGCGAATCCGTTGCGGTGGCGGAGCTTCTGCGGCATGTCGCGGTGTTGTGCTTCGAGCCCGGCTCGCACGACCTGATCTCGGGGCCTACCGAGGAACGCCGGCGCTTCCTCGACTGGGGTCTGTTCCACGTGGAACCGGATTTCCTTGGCGTCTGGCGCCGCTATCAGCGCGCGTTGAAGCAGCGTAATGCACTGCTGCGAAACAGCGCGACCGACGCCGATCTCGACCTGTGGGACCACGAACTCGCACGCGCCGCGGAGCCGCTGACCGCGATGCGCCAGCGTTATTTCGACGCGCTGCGGCCGTTGATAGTGGCCCTGGCGAGTGATTTACTGGTGGAATTGGGCCAGCCGCGCCTGCAATTCGACGCTGGATTCGACACGGATCGGCCGCTCGACCGGGTCCTTCTAGCGCGGCGCGGCCGCGATCAGGCGCGCGGGCATACCAGCGCAGGCCCGCACCGCGCCGACTGGACCTTGACCTTCGAGCGTGCGCCGCGGCGCGAGCACTTGTCGCGCGGTCAGGAAAAGCTCTGCGCATTCGCCTGCGTGATGGGCCAGGCCGGCCGGTTCGCGATCGACAACGGCGAGTGGCCGATCATCTGCGTCGATGATCTCGCCTCGGAGATGGACCTGACCCACCAGTGCAGAATCGTCGCGACCATCAGCGCGAGCGGCGCGCAGATTCTCGCGACCGCAACCCACGAGCCGGAGGCGTTTGCGCGCCTGGACGCGCCAGTCCGCAGGTTCCACGTGGAACAAGGCGGGGTGGCGGTCCTGCTATAATTCGTTGATTCCAGTGTACCTTGGCGTGCTTCGCGCGCCGGCTCGGCTGTGCCCGGAGACGCATGAACGACCATTACGATTCCAGCAATATCAAGGTCTTGAAGGGACTCGAGGCCGTGCGCAAGCGGCCCGGCATGTACATCGGCGACACCGACGATGGCACCGGGCTGCATCACATGGTGTTCGAGGTCGTCGACAATTCGATCGACGAGGCGCTGGCCGGCTATTGCGATCACGTGGTGGTGACGATCCATACCGACGGATCGGTCAGCGTGGCCGATAACGGCCGCGGCATTCCGGTCGACATGCAGCCGGAGGAGGGTCGCTCCTCGGCCGAAGTCGTGATGACCGTGCTGCACGCGGGCGGCAAGTTCGATGACAACAGCTACAAGGTTTCCGGCGGCCTGCATGGCGTCGGCGTTTCCGTGGTCAACGCGCTGTCCGACCACCTGTGGCTGACGATCTTCCGCGATGGCTCCGAACACGCGCAGGAATATGCGCTCGGCGAACCGCTGTATCCGTTGAGGGTCGTCGGTCCATCGACGAAGCGCGGTACCACGGTGCGTTTCCATCCAAGCCTGGGTACGTTCTCGGAGATCGAATTCCACTACGACATCCTTGCCAAGCGCCTGCGCGAGCTGTCGTTCCTCAATTCCGGGGTCAAGATCGAGCTGATCGACGAAAGGACGGACAAGCGCGACCTCTTCAAGTACGAGGGCGGCATCCGCTCGTTCGTCGAGCACCTCGCCCAGTTGAAGACGCCGCTGCATGCGAAGGTGATCTATTTCAGCGCGCAGCACGAGGGCACCACGGTCGACGTTGCGATGCAATGGACCGACGCGTACCAGGAAACCGTGTTCTGCTTCACCAACAACATTCCGCAGCGCGACGGCGGCTCACATCTGGCCGGCTTCCGCGGTGCGCTGACGCGCACCTTGTCGAACTATATCGAAGCCGCCGGCCTGCAGCGGACCGCCAAGGTCGCGCTGTCCGGCGACGACATGCGCGAGGGCCTGATCGCGGTGCTGTCGGTAAAGGTGCCGGATCCGAAATTCTCCTCGCAGACCAAGGACAAGCTGGTCTCCAGCGAGGTCAAGGCCGTCGTCGAGTCGATTGTCAACCAGAAATTCGGCGAATTCCTCCAGGAAAGTCCGGTCGAGGCGCGTGCGATCGCGGCCAAGGTCGTCGACGCCGCGCGCGCGCGCGAAGCGGCGCGCAAGGCGCGCGAGATGACCCGCCGCAAGGGTGCGCTGGATATCGCGGGTCTGCCCGGCAAGCTCGCCGACTGCCAGGAAAAGGACCCGGCGCTCAGCGAACTGTTCATCGTCGAGGGCGACTCCGCCGGCGGCTCGGCCAAGCAGGGCAGGAACCGCAAGAACCAGGCGATCCTGCCGCTCAAGGGCAAGATCCTCAACGTCGAGCGCGCGCGCTTCGACCGCATGCTCGCCTCGGCCGAGGTCGGCACGTTGATCACGGCGCTCGGTACCGGCATCGGCAAGGACGAATTCAACGTCGACAAGCTGCGCTACCACCGCATCATCATCATGACCGACGCGGATGTCGACGGCTCGCACATCCGCACCTTGCTGCTGACGTTCTTCTACCGCCAGATGCCGGCGCTGATCGAGCGCGGACACGTCTATATCGGCCTGCCGCCGCTGTACAAACTGAAGCAGGGCAAGCAGGAGCTGTATCTCAAGGACGACGTGGCGCTCAACAGCTACCTGATCTCGAACGCGGTCGATGGCGCGGAACTCAGCTACAGCGCCGACGCGCCACCGGTCAGCGGGGCGGGCCTGGAAAAACTGATGACTGCCTGGCGCGTTGCGCTGGACCAGATCGAGCGCCTCGGCTTCCGCTTCGATACCACGCTGCTGCATGCGTTGCTCGATGCGCCGCTCACGACCGAAGCCTGGCAGGACACGGCGCTGCTGGATGCCTGGGTCGCACGACTGCAGTCTGCGCTGGCCGCCTCGGGGCTCGGCCGGCCGCGCTACAGTTTGCGCATCCAGCCCGGCAGCGGCGAACACGCGCCGGCCCTAATCATCGATCGCGATCAGCACGGCTTGCGCCACACCCAGGTTCTGCCGGCGACCTTCCTCGTGGCCGGCGAGTTCAAGCCGATCGTCGATGCGGCCGCGCTGATCGCCGGCCTGATCCAGCCCGGCGCGCAGGTGCGCCGTGCCGGCAAGGTGCAGGCGGTCGGCAGTTTCGCGCAGACCTACAACTGGCTGATGGACGAGGCCAAGCGCGGCCGCACGATCCAGCGCTTCAAGGGCCTCGGCGAGATGAATCCGGAGCAGTTGTGGGAAACCACGGTCAATCCGGACACGCGGCGCCTGCTCCAGGTCAGCATCGAGGACGCGGTCGCCGCCGACCAGATCTTCGCGACCTTGATGGG